>NZ_JBMDKH010000019.1:0-111649 GCF_057809615.1 Hydrogenophaga sp. FG152
TCAACAAGGACCCCGAGGCCCCGATCTTCTCGGTGGCCGACTACGGCCTGGAGGCGGACCTGTTCACCGCCGTGCCCGAGTTGATCAAGGCACTCTGAGCCGCTTGAGAAAGACAAGGGCATCGTTCGCGATGCCCTTGCCGCATCTGCCCCCTGAATTTCCCCCGGAGACAAGACGATGAGCTACACCGCCCCCCTCAAGGACATGCTGTTCGACATCGAGCACCTGGCCCGCATCGACCAGGTGGCACAGATGCCCGGCTTCGAGGAAGCCGGCCTGGAAACCGCGCAAGCCGTGCTCGAGGAGTGCGCCAAGCTCAACGAAGGCGTGATCGCACCGCTGAACTTCGAGGGTGACAAGAACCCTTCGTGGTTCAAGGACGGCGTGGTCACCACCACGCCCGGTTTCAAGGACGCCTTCAAGCAGTACGCCGAGGGCGGCTGGCAGGGCTTGCAGCACCCGGTGGACTTCGGCGGCCAGGGCCTGCCCAAGACCATCGGCGCGGCCTGCGGCGAAATCCTCAACAGCGCCAACATGAGTTTCGCGCTGTGCCCGCTGTTGACGGACGGCGCGATCGAAGCGCTGCTCACCGCGGGCTCCGACGAGCTCAAGGCGACTTACCTCGAAAAACTGGTGAGCGGCCAATGGACCGGCACCATGAACCTGACCGAGCCGCAGGCCGGCTCCGATCTCGCTGCCGTGCGCAGCCGCGCCGAGCCGCAGCCCGACGGCAGCTACAAGGTGTTCGGCACCAAGATCTTCATCACCTACGGTGAGCACGACATGGCCGAGAACATCGTGCACCTCGTGCTCGCGCGCGTGACCGGCGCGCCCGAGGGCGTGAAGGGCATCAGCCTGTTCGTGGTGCCCAAGTTCATGGTGAACCAGGACGGCTCCCTGGGCGCGCGCAACGACGTGCATTGCGTGAGCATCGAGCACAAGATGGGCATCAAGGCTAGCCCCACCGCCGTGCTGCAGTACGGCGACCACGGCGGTGCCGTGGGCTACCTCGTGGGCCAGGAAAACCGGGGCCTGGAGTACATGTTCATCATGATGAACGCCGCGCGCTACGCCGTGGGTGTGCAAGGCATCGCCATCGCCGAACGCGCCTACCAGAAGGCCGTGGGCTACGCGAAGGACCGCGTGCAAAGCCGCCCGGTCGATGGCTCGATGAGCACGGCCGCGCCCATCATCCACCACCCGGATGTGAAGCGCATGCTCATGACCATGCGCGCGTCCACCGAAGGCTGTCGCGCCATGGCCAGCGTGGCCGCCGCGGCGTACGACGCCACCCACCACCACCCTGATGCCGAGGTGCGCAAGCAGAACGCGGCCTTCTACGAATTCCTGGTGCCCCTGGTCAAGGGCTACAGCACCGAGATGAGCCTGGAGGTCACCAGCCTGGGCGTGCAGGTGCACGGCGGCATGGGCTTCATCGAGGAGACGGGTGCGGCGCAGTACTACCGCGACGCCAAGATCCTCACCATCTACGAAGGCACGACCGCCATCCAGGCCAACGACCTCGTGGGCCGCAAGACCGCGCGCGACGGCGGCACCGGCGCCAAGGCCATCGCGGCCCAGATCGAGAAGACCGAAGCCGAGCTGGCCAAGCGCGGCAGCGCCAACGCCAAGGCCGTGCATGCGCGCCTGAAGGCCGCGCGCGAGGCCTTTGTGGACGTGGTCGAGTTCATCGCCGCCAACACGCGCGCCAACCCCAACGCGGCCTTCGCCGGCAGCGTGCCCTACCTCATGCTCGCGGGCAATCTCGTGGCGGGCTGGCAGATGGCGCGCGCGCTGATGGTGGCCGAGGACCAGCTGGCCCAAGGCAAGGACACGGCCTTCATGCAGGCCAAGGTCACCACTGCGCGCTTCTACGCCGACCACCTGCTCAGCCGCGCCCCGGGCGTGCGCGACAGCATCGTGGACGGCGCCGAGGCCGTGACCGCGCTCGCCATCGAGGCCTTCTGATCGCGGTTTTCGCGGGCCCTGTCGCCGCATCGACAGGGCCTCGCCCCGCGCTGCCCCCAGAATCCTGACGAACCCCAACGGAGACACCATGACCGCACCCGCCCGCAGCCTGCCGCCCGTTCTCAAGAACCTGAAGTTCCCGGTGATCGGCTCGCCGCTGTTCATCATCAGCAACCCCAAGCTCGTGATCGCGCAGTGCAAGGCCGGGGTTGTGGGCTCCATGCCCGCGCTCAACGCCCGCCCGGCCTCGCAGCTCGACGAATGGCTGGCCGAAATCACCGAGGCCCTGGCCGCGCACGACAAGGCGAACCCCGACAACAAGGCCGCGCCGTTCGCGATCAACCAGATCGTGCACAAGAGCAACGACCGGCTGGAGCACGACATGCAGCTGTGCGCCAAGTACAAGGTGCCGATCGTGATCACCAGCCTGGGCGCGCGCGAAGACGTGAACCAGGCGGTGCACGCCTGGGGTGGCATCGTGCTGCACGATGTGATCAACAACGTGTTCGCGCACAAGGCGATCGACAAGGGCGCCGACGGCCTGATCCCCGTGGCCGCCGGTGCCGGTGGCCACGCCAGCGTGAAGAGCCCGTTCGCGATGGTGCAGGAAATCCGCGAGTGGTTCGGCGGCCCGATCGCGCTCTCGGGCGCCATCGCCTCGGGCGGCGCCATCCTGGCCGCGCAGGCCATGGGTGCCGACCTGGCCTACATCGGCTCGGCCTTCATCGCCACCGAGGAAGCGCGCGCGGTGGACGGCTACAAGGAGATGATCACCGCGTCGAACTCCGACGACATCGTCTACAGCAACTTCTACACCGGCATCCACGGCAACTACCTCAAGGGCAGCATCAAGAACGCCGGCATGGACCCGGACAACCTGCCGCAGAGCGACCCGAGCAAGATGAACTTCGCCACCGGCGAGGGCGCCAACGCAGCCAAGGCGTGGCGCGACATCTGGGGCTGCGGTCAGGGCATCGGCGCGATCCGCGAGGTGCTGCCCGCCGCCGACCTGGTGGCGCGCTTCAAGCGCGAGTACGCCGAGGCCAAGGCGCGCATCTGCGCGGGCTGAGCGCTTCAGGCGCGCTCGCGCATCACCAGGGTCTGGATCGCGACGCCGATGGGGCCGCGCACGTCGTAGAGACGTGACAAGGTGGTGCCCACGCCGCCACCGTGGGCCTGGGTTTCCGAGCGCAGCCCGATCCACTCGCCTTCGGGTGGGCGGTGCAGGTGCAGACTGAGGTCGGCGTTCGAGAACAGGTAGCGCTCGGCCGGCAGCACCCAGCTCAGGCCGTTGCCGAAATCGGCGGCTGCCGCCGCCCGCATGGCGGGGGAGTTGGGCTGACCGTGCACCAGCGGCACACTCAGGCGAAACCAGGCGGCGGCCGGGCCGGGCTGCGCGGCATCGCCCTGAGCCATCCGGTGGTCCATGGCGGACTGGTAGAACGAGACACCATCCGGCAGGCCTGGAATGCGCAGCCGCTCGTGGCATTCGTCGGGCAGCGGCTGCAGCCGTTGCGGCGACCAGCCCGGCAGGCCGGACGGCAACTCGAACGGCTGCCCACGCACCAGGAGCGCATGGCCCCGGGCCACCAGAACATCGTCAGCGAAGAGGTCGATCGTCATGCGCGTGGTGGAGCGACCCGGGTGGGTGTCCAGGCGCGAGGTCAGCGGCGCCACCGGCACCGGCTTGATCAGCTCGACGCTCAGGCGCGAGAGCTGCCAGGCCGGGTCGGGCAGGGCGCTTTCGGCCAGATGCACCAGCAGGGCACAAGGCGCGCCGCCGTGCTGGGCGCGGGCATCCCAGGGGCCGCGGGCCAGCACGCTGGGCTGCCAGCGGGTGCCGTCCTGTTCGAACACGGCGGTGGGAAGGGCGTCGGCGTCGGAAGAGAGGGCGGCAGGGCTCATGGTGAGCCGATGATAGGTGCGCGGTCCGCGTGGGGCTGTCGCCGCTGTGCAGCGCTCAGGGGCCTTCGCTCAGGGCCTGGATTCGCCGCGCAGCCAGGCGCCGAACGAGTTGAACACCTTGCCGATCTCGCTGCCGATGTGGGTCTTGTATTGCACCCCGCTGGTGTCCGAGATCTGCGACACCCAGCCGCCGTCGTGCCATTCGGCGTACAGCCAGTCCTCGCCATCGCGCACCAGGCCTTCCGGCGGGGCGGGCGGTTGCGCCACCGGCACGCCCTTGAGCGCCGCGCCCATGTAGTCGATCCAGATCGGCAGCGCGATGCGCCCGCCCGACTCGCCGCCGCCCAGGCTGCGCGGCTTGTCGTAGCCCACCCACACGGCCGCGGCCAGCGAGGGCTGGTAGCCCGCGAACCAGGCGTCCACCGCGTCGTTGGTGGTGCCGGTCTTGCCGTAGATGTCGGGTCGCTTGAGCAGGGCCTGGGCCCGCGCGGCGGTGCCGGCGCGCGCCACGTCGTTGAGCAGGCTGCCGACCACGTAGGCGTTGCGCGCGGGAATGGCACGGGTCTCTTCGGTCAGCGCGGGCGCGGGCGGGGCTTCGAACAGCACCTTGCCCTGCGCGTCGGTGATCTTCTCGATCACCACCGGCGCCACCGGCCAGCCACCGTTGGCCAGGGTGGCGTAGGCCTGGGCCATCTGCAGCGGCGTCGCGCTGCCGGTGCCCAGGGCCAGGGTGAGGTCGTTGGGCTGGCGCGCCACGTCCAGGCCGAAGCGGCCGGTCCATTCGCGCGCGGGTTGCGTGCCGGTGTGCTGCAGCACGCGCACGCTGGCCAGGTTGCTCGAGCGCTTGAGCGCTTCGCGCACCGAGATCGGGCCCTGGTGTTCGCCGTTGGCGTTGTTCGGGCTCCAGCCGTTGGCGGCGGTGAAGGGCAGGTCGTCCACCATCGTGGCCGGCATCACACGCGCTTCCAGCGCGGCGGAGTAGAGCAGGGGCTTCAGCGCCGAGCCCGGCTGGCGCCAGCCTTGAGTCACGTGGTTGAACGGCTGGTTGGTGAAGTCGAAGCCGCCCACCAGCGCGCGCACGCGGCCGGTCTGCGGGTCCAGCGCCACGAGCGCGGCCTCGGCCTCGGGCCACTGCGAGATGGCCCACAGCGGCGTCTTCTTGTCCTTGGCCTTGCCGTTGGCGACCACGCGCACGATGGCGCCGCGCGTGATCTTCAGGGGCGCCTTGGCCTTGGCGTCCAGCGCCTTCTGTGCCCAGCGCAGGCCTTCGCCCTGGATGGTGAGGCGTTCGCCGCTGGCCAGCTGCACCTCCAGCGCCGTCGGGCTGGCCGCGAGCACGATGCCCACGCGCAGGGTTTCGTCGTCGCGGTGGTCCTTGAGCGCCTCGGCGGCGGCGCGCTCCAGCTCGGCGCCGTTGCCCGAGGGCAGCGATTCGGTGTCTTCCGGGCCGCGCCACGCGCCCCGGCGCTCGAAGGCCAGCACGCCGCGCTGCACGGCGGTGTGCGCCGCGCGCTGGTCGGCCGCGCGCAGCGAGGTGGTCACGCGCAGCCCGCTCGAATAGGCCTCGGTGCCGAAGCGCTCGACCACGGCGCGCCGGGCCATCTCGGCCACGTGGGCCGCGTGCACGCTGCGCGTGCCCGGGGTGCGGATGACCAGCTTCTCGGCGCGCGCGGCGGCGAGTTGCTTGTCGTTGATCGCATCGACGGCGCGCATGCGCTCGAGCACCACGCGCTGGCGCTGCGTGGCGCGCTCGAAGTTGGCCACCGGGTTGGCGTAGTACGGGTTCTGCGGCAGGCCCGCGAGCATGGCGGTCTCGGCCAGCGAGAGCTTGTCCAGTGGCTTGCCGAAGTAGATCTGCGAGGCGGCGGCGAAGCCATAGGCGCGCTGGCCCAGAAAGATCTCGTTCATGTAGATCTCCAGGATGCGGTCCTTGGAGATCTCGTCTTCCAGCTTGAGGGCCAGCCAGATTTCCTTGGCCTTGCGCTCGGCCGAGAACTCGCGCGTGAGCAGCATGGTGCGCACCAGCTGCTGCGTGATGGTGGAGGCGCCTTGCTTGCGCCCCCCGGTGATCACGGCCAGCACCGCGCGCGCCATGCCCTTGGGGTCCACGCCCGAGTGTTCGCGAAAGCGCGCGTCTTCCACCGCCAGCACGGCCTGCTGCAGCTGCATCGGCATGCGCGAGAGCGGCACGTAGTCGCGCCGCTCGGTGCCGAACTGCGCGATCTCTTCGCCGTCGGCGGTGTAGACCTGCAGCGGCAGCTTGGGCTGGTAGTGGACGATGCGGTCGAGCGAGGGCAGGTCGAAGGTCGACGCCGGGACCGGGAACGCCACGATGAGGGCGGCGGAGAACGCCAGGGCGAGAGCCGTCCTGCGTGGGGTGAGCTGAAGCATGGGGTGGAATTATCCCGCCCCCGTGTGAAGCCGGCGTGTGGTCAAAGGTCGTGCTCGTAACCAGCTGTGACTGGCTTTCAGGCCATTCCAGTGCCTTGGTTAAGATGGCCCGCTCCATCCGAACGCCCCCTCTACGCCATGCGCAAGCGCATCCTGCTGCTGGAAGACGAACAGGCCATCGCCGACACCTTGCTGTACGCGCTGCAGAGCGAGGGCTTCGAGGTGCGCCACGTGGGGCTGGCGCGCGAGGCGCTGTCGGCCTTCGAAGAGGCACCGCCGGACCTCGCCATCCTGGACGTGGGCGTGCCCGACGGCAACGGCTTCGACGTGTGCCGCGCGATCCGCAAGACCAGCGAGCTGCCCATCGTGTTCCTGACCGCGCGCCACGAGGAGATCGACCGCGTGCTGGGCCTGGAACTGGGCGCCGACGACTATGTGGTCAAACCGTTCTCGCCGCGCGAGGTGTGCGCCCGCGTGCGCGCCATCCTGCGCCGCAGCGCGGCCGGTGGCGCCCCGGCCGCCGTGGCCGCGCCCACCCCGGTGGTCCCGGGCCTGCTCACGCTGGACGAGAAGGCGCAGCGCATCGCCTGCGAAGGCGAACTGCTGGCGCTCACGCGCTACGAGTTCCTGCTGCTGGCCACGCTGCTGCGGCGGCCGCAGCGCATCTTCTCGCGCGCCGAACTCATGGAGCTGGTCTGGGGCGGTGCACCACACACCTCGGAGCGCACCGTGGACGCGCACATCAAGCTGCTGCGCGCCAAGCTGCGTGAGCGGGGCCTGGTGGCGGACGTGATCCAGACCCACCGGCACATGGGTTATTCCCTGCGGTTGCCCTGACGATGCGCATCGGCCTGCGCCTGCTCGTCGGGTTCTTCCTGGTGCTGGGCCTGGCGCTGTTCGTGGTGCTGCGCGTGCTGCTGGACGAGGTCAAACCCGGCACCCGCCTGGCCATGGAGGACAGCCTGATCGACGCCGCCTACACGCTGGCGCAACTGGCCACGCCCGACATGAAGGCCGGCACCATCGCCGAGGGCTTCTTCGCCCGCTCGCTGCAGGGCCTGGACACCGCGCGGCCCGGCGCCAACATCGGGGGCTTTCGCAAGGACCGCATCGACTACCGCATCACCATCACCGATGCCGAAGGCATCGTGCGCTTCGACACGCAGCCGCAGGCCATCGGCCAGGACCATTCGCGCTGGAACGACGTGGTGCGCACGCTGCGCGGCGAGTACGGCGCGCGCTCCAGCCCCGCCAGTCCCTACGACCCCGACAACACGGTGATGCACGTGGCCGCGCCGATCCGCGATGGCGACCGCGTCATCGGTGTGCTCACCGTCTCGCGCCCCAACCAGCGCCTGCAGCCCTACATCGACCGCAGCGAGCAGCGCATCCTGCGTTGGTCCTGGGCGCTGCTGGGCCTGTCCCTGCTCATCGGCCTGCTGTTCAGCTGGTGGATCGCGAGCTCGCTCTCGCGCCTGCGCGGGTATGCGAACGCGGTCTCGCGCGGCGAGCGCGCGCCGCTGCCGGTGCTCGGTCGCTTGAGCGGCAGCACCGAGTTCGCCGACCTGGCGGTGGCGCTGGAGCGCATGCGGCTCAAGCTGGAGGACAAGGCCTATGTGGAGAGCTACGTGCACACGCTCACGCACGAGCTCAAGAGCCCGCTGGCCGCGATCCGGGGCGCGGCGGAGCTGCTGCAGGAAGACCTGCCCGCGCCGGATCGGCAGCGCTTCGCCGGCAACGTGCAGCGGCAGGCCGAGCGCCTGCACCTGCTGGTGGACAAGCTGCTGCAGCTGGCCCACGTGGAGCAGATGCAAGGCCTGGGCACGCGCGAGCCGGTGGACCTGAGCGCGCTCACGCGCGAGCTGCTGCAGCGGCTCGAACCGCGCCTGCGCCGCAAGTCGCTGCGCGTGCGCGACGAACTCGGGCAGGGCCTGGTGGTGCAGGGCGATGCCTTCCTCATCGGCCAGGCCCTGCAGAACCTGCTGGACAACGCGATCGACTTCTCGCCGCCGCAGGGCGAGCTCTGGCTGCGCCTGCACAAGGAAGGAGGCCAGGTGGAGTGGTCGGTGCGCGACCAGGGACCGGGCATTCCCGACTACGCGCGAGAGCGCCTGTTCGAGCGCTTCTACTCGCTGCCGCGCGGCGAGGGGCAGGACAAGGGCTCGGGCCTGGGCCTGTGCCTGGTCAAGGAGGTGAGCGACCTGCACGGCGGCCAGGTGGTGGTGGAGAACGTGTCCTCCCCCGGCGGCTGCATCGCCCGCTGGCGCCTGCCGGCCTGAGGGTTTCACACCCACTGCACAAAACGCTGCCGCAGCGCACGGCCGCTTCGCACGGCGGGGCCAGACTGGCCGGGTTCTCACCACGGAGCCCGACTTGAACAAATACCCCCTGCTGAGCAAAGTCCTGGTCATCGGCCTGCTGATGCTGCTGCTCTCGATTCCCCTCCTGATGGTGCGCGACCTGATCCAGGAGCGCAGCCAGAACCGCGAAGCCGCCACCGAAGAGGTGGCGCGCGCGCACGCCGGCGCGCAGACCCTCACCGGACCGGTGCTGTACGTGCCCTACACCGAGACCTTCACGCGCACCGTGAGCGTGGGCGAGACCGGCCACACGCGCGAGGAGCGCGTGACGCAGTCGCACGCGGTGATCCGCTTTCCCACGGTGATGGAGACCCGCAGCGAACTCGCGACCGAGACGCGCTGGCGCGGCGTCTTTCCGATCACGGTCTACACCAGCGTGAACCAGAGCAGCGGCCGCTTCGTGTGGACCGAGGTCGAGCCGCGCGAGAAGAACGGCCAGATCAGCCTGGGCCAGCCACGCCTGCTCATGGGCGTGAGCGATTTGCGCGGCCTGCTCAACGCGCCTCAGCTCAAGGTCAACGGCGGCGCGCTGGCCGTGGCGCCCGGGCCGGCCGCGCAGCGGCTGCCCCTGCCGCTGGCCGCCTCGCTCGACGCGGCCCAGCTGCGGCCCGGCGCGGTGCTGTCCTTCGAACTGCAGCTCGAACTCGCCGGCACGGGCCGCATCGGCTGGGTGCCGCTGGCCGACGAGAACCGCGTGCAATTGCAATCGAGCTGGCCGCACCCCAGCTTCGACGGCGACTTTCTGCCGCGCACGCGCAGCGTGAGCGCCTCGGGCTTCGATGCCGCGTGGAGCGTGCCCTCGCTCTCGACCCAGGCGCAGCAGCAGTTCGTGCAGCAGGGCGGCGAGCCGCGGCGTGCGCCCGAGAGCTTCTCCGTCTCGCTCGGCAACCCGGTGGACGTCTACCGCATGACCGAGCGCGCGACCAAGTACGGGATGATGTTCATCGTGCTCACCTTCGCCGCCTTCTTCGTGCTGGAGATGGTGAAACGCTGGCGCATCCACCCCATGCAGTACCTGATGATCGGCGCCGCGCTGGTGCTGTTCTTCCTGCTGTTGCTGTCGATCGCCGAGCACCTGGACTTCGTCTGGGCCTACCTCGTGGCCAGCGCGGCCTGCATCGGTCTGCTGGCGCACTACCTGCGCCACGTGCTGGGCGGCTGGGCGCCGGGTCTGCTCATGAGCGGCCTGCTGGTGGCGCTCTATGGCGTGCTCTACGGCATCCTGATCTCGGAAGACAACGCGCTGATGATGGGCTCGCTGCTGATGTTCGGCGTGCTGGCCGCCATCATGGTCGCGACGCGCAAGGTCGACTGGTACAGCGTGATGGGGGCATCCGCCCCGCCTCAATAGCCTTCGATGGCGAACAGCGTGCCGCTGGCGGCGCGCTGCCGGATCGCCACCAGGCGCTGGTACTCGGGCGAGTGGTAGAAGGCCTCGAGCCGCGCCATGTCGGGGAATTCGAGGATCACCTGGCGGTTTGGCACGCCGTGGCCTTCGAGCACCTTCACCGCGCCGCCACGCACCAGGTAGCGGCCACCGTGTGCGGCGATGAGGGCGGGCACCTCGCGGCGGTATTCCTCGTAGAGGGCCGGGTCGGTGATGTCGATGTTGCCGTAGAGGTAGGCGGGCATGGTGTCTCCTGGTGGGGCCTGTCATGCAGCTTACCGTTGATCAGGAATATTCAATCACTCGGTTGACTATCTGGGGGGTGCTGGATATATTCAATCACATGGTTGAATATAAAACGTCCCCTCTCGACGCGGTGTTCCACGCGCTGGCCGACCCGACCCGGCGCGCCATGTTGCGCACGCTGTGCGCTCAGCCCTTGCCTGTGGGCGAGCTGGCGGCCCCGTTCGAGATTTCGCTGGCGGCGGTGTCCAAGCACATCCAGGTGCTCGAACGCGCCGGGCTCATCCGGCGCACCGTCACCGGCCGCACGCACCTGTGCGAGCTCGACGCGGCGCCGCTGCACGCCGGCATGGAATGGATTCGCCACTACGAACAGTTCTGGCAGCAACGCGTCGATGCACTCGAGGCGCTGCTCAAGACCGAGGACCTGTCCCGCTCCCCCCGCAAACCCAGGAGAAAACCATGACCGACGACCATGGCGTGCGCACCGCCGCCGACACCGTGCGCATCGAACGCCTGCTGCCCGGCCCTATTGAACGGCTGTGGGCGTACCTGACCGAATCCGACAAGCGCGCCCAGTGGATGGCGGCGGGCGACATGGCGCTGTCACCGGGCGGGCCGGTGGAACTGGTTTTTCGCCATCAGGATTTCGCTGCCGTTGACGATCCGGTGCCCGAGAAGTACCGCAGCGCCAGCGGCGAACACCGCCTGCGGGGTCGCATCACGGCTTGCGAGCCACCGCATGTGCTGGCTTACACCTGGGACGCGCATTCCGAGGTGCGCTTCGAACTCCATCCGCGTGGCGGGCAGGTGCTGCTGGAGATCACGCATACGCGTCTGCCCGATGTGGACGAGGTTCTCAGCGTGTCCGCCGGCTGGCATGCCCATCTCGCCATCCTGCGCGCGCGGCTGGAAGGACGCTCGCTGACCGAGGGCTTCTGGGCTCTGCACACCCGGCTGGAAGCGGAGTACGCCGCGCGCCTCATGGGCTGAGGCGAAGCGCGCGAGCGCTCAGCTGCTGCCGCGGATCAGGGGCTCGAAGCCCAGGTCCAGCGAGGGCTTGGGCGGCAGCTCGCCGCGCATCAGGCTCAGCAGCATCTGCGCGCTGGCCTCGCCGATGGCGCGGCGCGGCGTGCGCACCGTGGTCAGGGGCGGCACCATCTGGTCGCTGCCCGAGAGGTCGTTGAAGCCCGCCACCGCGATGCGCGCGGGCACCTCGATCTTCAGGCGCAGCGCGCACAGCAGGCCGCCCTGCGCCAGGTCGTCGTTGCAGAAGAACACCGCGTCCACCTCGGGGCGGGTGCGCAGCAGGTCTTCGAGCAGCTCACCGCCCAGTTGCATGGACGAAGGCTGCGGGCTCAGCAGCTCCAGCTTCGCGTCGTACAGGCCGTGCTGGCGCAGGCAGCGGCGGTAGCCCTCGGCGCGCTGCATGGTGCGTGGGTCCAGCTGCGCGGCCACGAAGGCGATGCGCCGGCGCCCGCGTTGCACCAGGTGCTCGGTGATCGCATGGCCGGCTTCCACCTGCGAGAAGCCCACGCAGTACACGCCGGGCGCCTGCGTCAGTTCCATCAGGTGCACGCAGGGCACACCGCTGCCGGCGATGAGCTGGCGCGCGGCCTCGGTGCGATCGAAGCCGGTGAGCAGCAGGCCCGCCGGCCGGTGCGCGAGGTAGCTGCGCAGCAACTGCTCTTCCTCGCGTGGCTCGTAGTGCGTCACGCCGATCAGGGTTTGGTAGCCGTGGGGCAGCAGGGTGCGGTGCACGGCCTCCAGCACATCGACGAAGAGCGCGTTGGACAGCAGCGGCACCAGCACCGGCACCTGCGTGCTGCGCTGGGAGGCAAGGGCGCGCGCCGCCGGGTCGGGCACATAGCCCAGCTGCTCGGCGGCGAGCTTGACGCGCTCCACCAGCTCGGCCGCCACGCTGCGCTCGCCGCGCAGCGCGCGCGAGGCGGTGATGGGGCTCACGTCGGCCGCGCGGGCCACGTCGCTGAGGGTGGTGCGGCCGCTGTGGCGGCGCTTGCGTTCGGTCGGTTCCAAGGGTTTTCCCGGTGTTGGAGGCGGTGAGGCTGGCGTTAGGATAGCGCTGTCCAAGGCCATGGACACCCGAATTTACCCTGAATCGTGCCACAGGCCGACCAATGTCCCAGCCAGGAAGGCGGGCACGGTCGGACATGAGGACCGGTTTTCTTTTTCATCCTGTTGGGACAGCGCTACCAAATGAATGCATCGCCCCCGAACACCTCCCTCGTCGTCATGGGCGTGGCGGGTTGCGGCAAGTCCAGCCTGGGCCAGTTGTGCGCCCGGACGCTGGGCGTGCCCTTGCTGGAGGGAGACGATTTCCACTCCGCCAGCAACGTCGCCAAGATGCGCGGCGGCATCCCCCTGAGCGACGACGACCGCGCGGTGTGGCTCGACACCCTGGCCGAGCAGTTGCAGGTGCACGCGGACGGCGTGGTGCTGACCTGTTCGGCGCTCAAGCTGCGCTACCGCGACCGCCTGCGCGCCGCCGTGCCGGGCCTGCGCTTCGTGTTTCTCGAACTCACGCAGGCGCAGGCGCGCGACCGCGTGGCCGCGCGCCCGGCCCATCTGTTCCCGGTGAGCCTGGTGGCCAGCCAGTTCGCCACGCTGGAAGACCCACGCCGCGAGCCCGGTGTGCTGCCGCTGGACGCCACGCGCCCGCTGGCCGAACTCGGTGAGGCCGTGGTGCACTGGGTGCACGGCAACGCCACCCCCCATTCCCTGGAGCTTCGCTCATGAAACCATCGCAAGTCTTGAAACACGGGGCCGAGGCCCTGCTCGCGCTGTGCCTGGCGGGCATGGTGGTCTGCGTGTTCGCCAACGTGGTGTTGCGCTACGGCTTCGACAGCGGCATCAACGCCACCGAAGAACTCTCGCGCCTGCTGTTCGTGTGGATGGTGTTCCTGGGCGCGACCGCCGCCTACCCGCTGGGCCAGCACATGGCCTTCACCAGCCTGGTCGGCGCGCTGCGCGACCGGCCTCGCGCGTTCGCCTTCGCCACGCTGGCCATCCGCCTGCTGGTGCTGCTGGCCTGCGTGCTGCTGGGCCGGGGCGCGTGGCAGCAGGTGGTGGTGGGCATGGACAGCCACTCCGTGGTGCTGGGTTACCCGGTGGCGCTGCTGCCCCTGCCGGCGCTGCTGTGCTCGCTGGCCATCGGCGCCATGGTGCTGGTCGAGATCGTGCGCCGCACGCCGCTCGACCTGGGCCACGCGGTGGACATGGAGTGACACGATGAGCGTTGAAGCATTGGCCTTCGTGGTCTTCATCGCCGGCATGCTGGTGCTCATGGGCATCGGCATGAACATGGCCTTCGCGCTGCTGCTCACCGGGGCCGCCATGGCCTGGGTCATGGACTTCTGGGACACCCAGCTGCTGGCGCAGAACATGGTGGCCGGCATCGACAGCTTCCCGCTGCTGGCCGTGCCCTTCTTCATCCTCGCTGGCGAGCTCATGAACTCGGGCGGCATCAGCAAGCGCATCATCGACATGGCGCAGGCCTGGGTCGGCCACGTGCGCGGCGGGCTGGGTTATGTGGCCATCGGCGCGGCGGTGCTGCTCTCGGCCATGTCGGGCTCGGCGCTGGCCGACGCGGCGGCGATGTCCGCCATCCTGCTGCCCATGATGCGCAAGCACGGCTACCCGGTGGCCTCGTCGGCCGGGCTCATCGCTGCCGGCAGCGTCATCGGGCCGATCATTCCGCCGTCCATGGCCTTCGTGATCTACGGCGTGACCACCAACACCTCGATCTCGGCGCTGTTCATCTCGGGCATCGTGCCCGGCCTGGTGATGGGCGTGGCGCTGGTCGTGGCCTGGCGCGTGGTGCTGCGCAAGATGACGCTGACCAGCTCGCCGCCGGTGCCCATGGCCGAGCGCCTGCGCCTCACGGGCCGCGCGGTCTGGGCATTGGTGATGCCGGTGATCATCATCGGCGGCATGAAGAGCGGCATCTTCACGCCCACCGAGGCCGCCGTGGTGGCCGCGTTCTATGCGCTGGTGATCGCGCTCTTCGTGCACCGCGAGATGCGCCTGCCCGAGCTGTACAGCGCGCTGGTGCGCGCCGCGAGCACCACCTCGGTGGTGATGTTCCTGTGCGCCGGTGCCGCCGTGGCCAGCTACATGATCACGCTGGCCGACCTGCCGTCCACGCTCACCGGCTGGCTGGGCCCGCTGGTGGAACACCCGCGCGTGCTGATGGTGGTGATGATGCTGGTGCTGGTGGCGATCGGCACCGCGCTGGACCTCACGCCCACCATCCTGATCTTCGCGCCGGTGATGCTGCCCATCGCCGTGAAGGCCGGCATCGACCCGGTGTACTTCGGCCTGATGTTCGTGCTCAACGGCGCCATCGGCCTGGTCACGCCGCCCGTGGGCACCGTGCTCAACGTGGTGGCCGGTGTCGGGCGCCTGCCCATGCACCAGGTCATCAAGGGCGTGAACCCTTTCCTGATCACCTACCTCATCGTTCTCGGCCTGTTCATCGTGTTCCCGCAGATCGTCACCGCGCCCGTGGCCTGGATGCGCTGACGCCTCAATTCACCCACTTCAAGGAGACAACCATGACCCTCTTGCGCCGCACCCTCATCGCCGCCACCGCGGCCGCCGCGCTCGCCACTCCCTTCGCCGCCAGCTGGGCGCAGGACATCAAGCCGCGCATCATCCGCTTCGGCTACGGCCTCAACGAGATCTCCAACCAGGGCCGCGCCACCAAGCTGTTCGTCGAAGAGGTGGAAAAGGCCTCGGGCGGCAAGATGAAGATCCGCGCCATCGGCGCCGCCGCGCTCGGCTCGGACGTGCAGATGCAGCAGGCGCTGATCGGCGGCGCACAGGAAATGATGGTGGGCTCCACCGCCACCCTGGTGGGCATCACCAAGGAAATGGCGATCTGGGACACGCCCTTCCTGTTCGACAACGCCAGGGAAGCCGACGTGGTGCTCGACGGCCCTGTGGGCCAGAAGGTGATGGACAAGCTGCAGGAGAAAGGCCTGGTCGGCCTGGTGTACTGGGAGAACGGTTTCCGCAACCTCACCAACAACAAGCGCGCGGTCACCAAGCTCGAGGACATGGACGGCATCAAGCTGCGCGTGATGCAGAACAACGTGTTCATCGACAGCTTCAAGACCCTGGGCGCCAACGCCGTGCCGCTGCCGTTCTCCGAGCTGTTCACTGCGCTGGAGACCAAGACCGTGGACGGCCAGGAGAACCCGTACAACACGATCCTCTCGAGCAAGTTCTACGAGGTGCAGAAGTACCTCACGGTGACCAACCACGTCTACAGCCCGTGGATCGTGCTGGTGAGCAAGAAGTACTGGGACGGCCTGAGCAAGGACGAGCACAAGGTGCTGCTGGACGCCGCGAAGAAGAGCCGCGACTTCGAGCGCCAGGACACGCGCGCCGAGGCCGACAAGGCGCTGGCCGATCTCAAGAGCAAGGGCATGCAGATCAACCAGCTCTCGCCGGCCGAAGCCAACCGCATGCGCGAAAAACTCGCCGGCGTGAACTCGGGCATCGCCGCCAACGTGGGCGAGGACCTGTGGAAGGAAACGCAGGCTGCCGTGGCCAAGGCGCGCGCCGCGAAGTAAGCCGGGTTCATCAGCGCGCGCCCGACACCCGGCTGCCCAGCACGAGGCGCCGGTCGATCTGCGTGGCTTGCGGCAGGTGCATGGCGCCGCCGAAGAAACTGGTGGTGCGCCGCTGACCCAGTGGGTGCTCAGGTGACTGTGTCGAACAGCTCACCCAGCCACTGCGCGAAGGCGCGCACGCGCACGGAGAGCTGGCGGTTCTGTGGATACAGCACCGACACCGGCAGCGGCGGCGGTGGCAGGTCCGCCAGCACCTCGCGCAACTGGCCCGAGGCCAGTTCGTCGGCCACGCGGTAGCGGGGGACCTGCACCAGGCCCAGGCCGGCGATCGCCGCGCCGGCGTAGACGTCGGCCCCCGTCACCGAGACCGGGCCGTTCAGGTTCAGCGTGCGCACTTCGCCGTTCACCGTGAACTCCATCGGCAGGGCCTGGCCCGTGGCGCTGGAGAGGTAGTTCACCGCGCGGTGGCCGGCCAGGTCGACCAGGGTCCGAGGCTCGCCGAATTGCGCGAGATAGCTCGCGCTGGCGCAGGTGAGCTGCGGCAGCAGCGCCACCCGACGCGCCACCAGGGACGAGTCGCGCAGCTGCCCGGCGCGCAGCACGCAGTCCACGCCTTCGCGCACCAGGTCGACCAGGCGGTCATCCTCACCGATCTGCAGTTCCAGCAGCGGGTGCCGCGCGAGGAAGGCGGGCAGGGCGGGTACGACGAAGCGGCGCGCCAGCGTGCCCTGCAGGTTCACCCGCAGCAGGCCCTTGGGCACGGCCTGGCGGAACAGGCCGTCGGCTTCTTCGAGGTCGGCCAGCAGGCCCACGCAGCGCTGGCGGTAGGCCTCGCCATCGGGCGTGAGCCGCACCGTGCGCGTGGTGCGCTCCAGCAGGCGCACGCCCAGGCGCGCCTCCAGCCGCTGGATCAGGTTGCTCACCGTCGCGCGGGGCAGCTGCAGGTCGTCCGCCGCCTGCGTGAAGCTGCCCCGCTCGGCGATGCGCACGAACACCTGCATTTCCTGGAATCGGTCCATGGGCGCTATTGTTGATGAAATTCGAACGATGTTGCCAATTTCCAGGCAATGATCTTTCAGGGAGAACGATCCATCATCGGGCCATCGTTTCAACTTTCAGGAAAAACCCATGAGCTCCAACGCCTCCTCCCCCGTCGCCATCGTCACCGGCGCCTCGCGCGGCATCGGTGCCGCGTTGGCCCGCCGCCTGGCCGCCGACGGTTGCGCCGTGGTGGTGAACCACGCCCACAGCGCCCCCGAGGCCGATGCCCTGGTGGCCGAGCTGCGCGCTGGCGGCGCCCGGGCCATCGCGGTGCGGGCCGACGTGTCGAAGGCCGACGAAGTGCGGGCCCTTTTCGACATCACCGAGCGCGAACTCGGCCCGGTGGACGTGCTGGTGAACAACGCCGGGGTGCTCCAGACGGTGCCGCTGGCGCAGACCAGCGATGCCCTGTACGACCGCACCTTCGACACCAACGTGCGCGGCACCTTCAACACGCTGCGCGAGGCCGCCACGCGGCTGAACGAGGGCGGGCGCATCGTCAACTTCTCCAGCACCACGGTGGCGATGAACCTGCCGGGCTACAGCGTGTACATCGCCTCCAAGGCGGCGGTGGAGTCGCTGACCCAGGTGTTCGCCAAGGAACTGCGCGGGCGCCGCATCACGGTCAACGCGGTGGCGCCCGGCCCGGTGGCCACTGCGCTGTTCTTCGACGGCAAGACGCCCGAACAGATCCAGGCGCTGGCCCAGATGCCGCCGCTGCAGCGGCTGGGCGAACCGGACGACATCGCTTCGGTGGTGGGGTTTCTGGTGAGCCCGGCCGGCGGCTGGGTCAATGGCCAGGTGCTGCGCGCCAATGGCGGCCTGGTGTGAGGAAGGAGGCACCCCCTGCGCCGCTTCGCGGCTTCCCCCTCTCTGGCGCCTTCGGCTGGGAGGGGGACGGCATCTGGGGCCGGCGGAGCCGGACCCTCGATGCCCCTGGGGGGCGTGGCTTCAGGCGTGACGGGGGGCGCTTGGCGCCACCTCGTGGGTCGTTCAGCGGCGTTGGCCGCGCTGGAAGGACTGCAGCTGCGCCTTGGAGACGTTGCCCTCGAAGAGGGGCGTGAGGTCGGAGACGGCCGCCAGGGCGCTGGATTCGTCGCGCTGCAGGCACAGGGCCTGGGCCAGGTCGGCGCGCAGGAACCAGAGGGCCTCGATGCTGGAGGCGTAGCGGATGCGGTGTTCCAGCTGGGGGTTGAGTTCGGCGCCTCGCACACCCAGCAGGCGGAGCATCGATTTCTGGATCAGGACCATCGCCCTCGGGTCGGGCGCCTTGGGCGCGGACTCCGAATTCGGCGTGAGGATCGACGTCAGGCTGCTGAGGAAGGTCTTGACTCTTTGCATGCTGGTGGATGCTGTCCGTGTGTGCCGAACCTGATGGAATAGCGCCTGCCCTTTCGGGAACTTTTGCGTTTATACCCGATACGGTATTTTTTGCCGCATTTTTGCGCGACAAGGCACGGTTTGGGCCCGCTTACGCCCCGTTGCTGCCACCAGGCTCAGCGGGCGGCCTGCTCCATCGCCTTGGCCATGGTCTTGCCCAGCTCCACGCCCCACTGGTCGAAGGCGTTGATGCGCCAGATCGCGGCCTGGGTGAACACCTTGTGCTCGTACAGGGCGATCAGCGCCCCCAGGCGCGAGGGATCCAGCCGGTCGAGCCAGAGGATGTGGCTCGGGATGTTGCCCTCGAAACTGCGGTGCGGCGCCGTGGCCCGGGCATCGGCTTCGCTCATGCCGTCCTTCTGCAGCAGCGCCTGCGTGTCAGCCAGCGAACGCCCGCGCGCCATCGCTTCGGCCTGGGCGCGCAGGTTGAGGTTGACCACTTCGTGGTGCGTCGCGGCCAGCGGCAGGGGCGTGTCCTCGTTCTGCACGCCGATGAAGTCCACCGGCACGGTGTGCCGGCCCTGGTGGATCAGCTGGAAGTAGGCGTGTTGCCCGTCGATGCCCAGCCCGCCCCAGACGATGGGGCCGGTGTCCACCGTGGCGGGCGTGCCGTCGGTGTGGGTGCGCTTGCCGTTGGACTCCATGTCCATCTGCTGCACGAAGGGCGTGAAGCGCACGAGGCGCGACGCGTAGGGCACGATCAACTGCGTCGGCAGGCCCAGGAAGTTGCGGTTCCAGATGCCGTTCAGGGCCAGCTGCACCGGCAGGTTTTGCGCCAGCGGCGCGCTGCAGAAGTGCTCGTCCATCGCCCGCGCGCCGGCCAGGAAGAGGCGGAAGTGCTCGGTGCCGATGGCGATGGCCAGCGGCAGGCCCAGCGCCGACCACACGGAATAGCGCCCGCCCACCCAGTCCCAGAACAGGAAGGTGCGCTCGGCCGGGTAACCCAGCTTCGCGGCCTGCGCCGGGCTGGCGGTGATGGCCACCAGGTGCCGGCCCACCGCCTCGGCGGGGCAGCCGTGGTCGCTCAGCCAGCGCCGCGCGCTGGCGGCGTTGGTGAGCGTTTCCTGGGTGGTGAAGGTCTTGCTGGAGACGATGAACAGCGTGCGCGCCGCGTCCAGCCCGCGCAGCACGCTCCACAGCGCCCAGGCATCGGGGTTGGAGACATAGTGGACTCGCACGCCGGGGTGGGCCAGGTGTGCCAGTGCGTCGGCCGCCATGCGCGGGCCGAGGTCGGAGCCGCCGATGCCGATGTTCACCACGTCGGTGATGGCCTCGCCGCTGTGCCCGCGCACCGTGCCCGCGCGCAGGGCCTCGGCGAAGTCGCAGACGCGGGCCAGTTCGACCTGCACGGCCTTCTGCACGTCCGCGCCCCAGGGCCCGGTGTGCAGCGGGTCGCCGCGCAGCGCCACGTGCAGCACGGGTCGGCCTTCGGTGGTGTTGATGGGCTCGCCGCGGAACATGGCGTCGCGCCGGGCCGCCACGCCGGCCTGCTCGGCCAGCGCCAGCAGCGCCTGCTGGATGGCGGGCGAGACGCGCTGGCGGCTCGCGTCCAGCGTGATGCCTGCGGCGCGCAGCGCCATGCGCTCGGCGCGGCCGGTGTCGGCGGGCAGCAGCTCGCGCAGATGGGGCTGCGCTGCCCCGGCCAGGGATTGCAGTTGGGCCCAGGCGGGCAGGGTGGTGGGCAGGGTCATGGGTTGGTGGCGTGCGGTGGCGTCAGACGGCGGTGGCCAGTGTGGTGGCTTCGCGCGCGAGGCGGGCGATGCGTTTCCAGTCGCCCTGGCGCAGCGCGTCCGAGGGCGTGAGCCAGGAGCCGCCGGCCATCGCCACGTTGGGCAGGGCCAGGATCTCGCGCAGGTTCTCAGGGCTCACGCCGCCAGTGGGGCAGAAGCGCACGTCGGGCAGCGGCGCGCCCAATGCCTTGAGCATGCCGATGCCGCCGGCCTGCGCGGCGGGGAACAGCTTCATGAGGGTGAAGCCGTGGTCGCGCGCGCGCATCACCTCGCTGGGCGTCATCACGCCGGGAATGAAGGGCAGTTTCGCGGCCTTGACCGCGTCCACGAGAGACTCGGAACATCCCGGTGAGAGGGCAAATTTCGCGCCTGCGTTCACCACCTGGGTCACCTCGGCCGCGCGCGTGACGGTGCCGGCGCCCAGGTGCATCCTGGGCACGGCGCGCGCCACGGCCTCGATGGCGCGCAGCGCGACGCCCGAGCGCAGGGTGATCTCCATCACGTCGATGCCGCCTTCGAGCAGCGCATGCGCCAGCGGCACGGCCTGGGCCTCGTCGCTCAGGACGATGACGGGCACGACACGGGCGGTGAAAGCAGGGCGGGTGAAGCAGGTGGTCGTCATGGTGTCTGGGTTCAGGCGGTGGGGGTTGCAACGGGGGCCACGGGGCGGTTCACCGCCAGCGGGGCGAACAGGGGCGAGGCGCCCGATTCGGCCGCGCCCGCATTTTCGCGGAACAGGCCGAACAGTTCGCGCCCGCTGCCGTGTTCGTTGGCGCTGAGGTCGGGGTGTTTGATGCGGCGGCGGGCCAGGGTGCGGGCATTGACCTCGAGTTCGAGCACGCCGCGCTCGCAATCGAGCGTGATCCAGTCGCCGTCGCGCACGCGCGCGATCGGTCCATTGGACAGGGCCTCGGGGCTGAGGTGGATGGCCGCGGGCACTTTGCCCGAGGCGCCGGACATGCGGCCGTCGGTGACCAGCGCCACCTTGAAGCCCTTGTCCTGCAGCACGGCCAGCGGCGGCGTGAGCTTGTGCAGCTCGGGCATGCCGTTGGCGCGCGGGCCCTGGTAGCGCACCACGGCGATCAGGTCGCGTTCCAGCTTGCCTTCGTTGAACAGGGTCAGCAGGTCCTGCTGGTCGCTCACGACCACGGCCTGGGCGCGCACCACGCGGTGCTCGGGCTTCACCGCCGAGACCTTCACCACGCTGCGCCCCAGGTTGCCCTGCAGCAGGCGCAGCCCGCCGTCGGCGCTGAAGGGCGCGCTCACCGGCCGCAGCACCGAGAGGTCGCCGCTCTGTTCGGGCACCGGGCGCCAGGCGAGCTGGCCGCTGTCGAGCCAGGGCTCGCGCGTGTAGCTGTCCAGGCCCGCGCCCATCACGGTGTTCACGTCGGCGTGCAGCAGGCCGGCGGTCAGCAGCTGATGCATCAGGTAACCCATGCCGCCGGCCGCATGGAAGTGGTTCACGTCCGCGCTGCCGTTGGGGTAGACGCGCGCCAGCAGCGGCACCACGTGTGAGAGCTCGGCGAAATCGTCCCAGTCGATCAGCACGCCGGCGGCGCGCGCCATGGCCACCAGGTGCAGCGTGTGGTTGGTCGAGCCGCCCGTGGCCAGCAGGCCGACGATGCCGTTGACCAGGGTCTTCTCGGTCACGATGTCGGCCAGGCTCAGTGCGGGTTCGCCGGTGCGGCCGGTGTTGGCCACCGCGCGCTTGACCGCGCCCAGGGTGAGCGCCTCGCGCAGCGGCGTGCCTGGGTTGACGAAGGACGCGCCGGGCAGGTGCAGGCCCATGATCTCCATCAGCATCTGGTTGCTGTTGGCCGTGCCGTAGAAGGTGCAGGTGCCGGGGCTGTGGTAGGCCTGGGCCTCCGATTCGAGCAGCGCGTCGCGGCCCACCAGGCCTTGCGCGTACTGCTGGCGCACCTTGGCCTTGGCGTCGTTCGAGAGGCCCGAGGTCATGGGGCCGGCGGGCACGAACACGGTGCTCAGGTGGCCGAACTGCAGCGCGCCCATGAACAGGCCGGGCACGATCTTGTCGCAGATGCCGAGCATGAGCGCGGCGTCGAACACGTTGTGCGAGAGCGCGACGGCGGTGGAGAGCGCGATCACGTCGCGCGAGAACAGCGAGAGCTCCATGCCCGCCGCGCCCTGCGTGATGCCGTCGCACATGGCGGGCACACCGCCGGCCACTTGCACCGTGGCGCCCAGGCCGTGCGCGTGGTCGCGGATCTTCTGCGGGTAGGTCTCGTAGGGCTGGTGCGCCGAGAGCATGTCGTTGTACGCGGTGACGATGCCCAGGTGCGGCGCGCGTTCGGCGTGGATCTGGAGCTTGTCGGCCAGGGGCAGCGCGGCCGTCGTGTGGGCCATGTTGGCGCAGCCCATGCCGGTGCGCTGCGTGCCCTTCTTGCGCTGAGCGGCCATGGCGGCCAGGTAGGTGGCGCGGGTGGCGGCGCTGCGCTCGGTGATGCGCTCGGTGACGCGGGCCAGGGTGGGGTGCAGGGGGGTGTTCGTGGTGGTCATTTTGGGATCTCGTTCAGGCCAGCCAGACACTGACCGGCGTGAGGTGCTGGTTCAGCACCAGTGAAACGGGCAGGCTTTCGTCGGCGGCGAGCCGGGCCTGCTGGTACACGGCGAGCTTGCTCGCGCCGCTGAGGGACAGGGCCAGCTCGCGCGTGGCCAGCAGGGCGGGCAGGGTGAGGGTGAGGCGCGCGTGCGGCGCGCGCGACGCTTCGGCCGGGCGCTGCCAGGTGACCGGCCCGCTGCCGTGCAGCGCGCGGGCCAGGCCGGGTGCGCCCGGAAAGATCGAGGCGGTGTGGCCGTCTTCGCCCATGCCGAGCACGGCCAGGTCCATGGGCCAGGGCTGGGTGGCCAGGCGGTGGTTGGCGCCGTCGGCCAGGGCCGCGAGCGCGGCGTCGTCGAGCACGGTGGGCAGGCGATCGAAGAAGGGCACGAAGCGGGCGGCGGCGGCGGCGCCCTGCAGCAGGTGGGTGCGCACCAGGGCGGTGTTGCTCTCGGGGTGATCGTGGGGCACGCAGCGCTCGTCCACCAGCAGCACGCTCACATGGGCCCATTCCACCGGCTGCTCGCGCAGGCGTTCGAACATCGCCACCGGCGACTTGCCGCCCGAGACCGCGAGCACCGCGTGGCCGCGCGCACCGATCGCCTCGCGCAGGCGCTGCGCGGCATGCAGGGCCAGTTGCGCCGCGAGTTCGGCCGCGTTGCGGGCGGGGTGCACCTGCAGCGGGTTGGGTGGGGGGCGGTCGAGCGCGTTCATGGGGTCAGGCTTCTTCCACCCAGGCCGAGCCTTCGCGCGCCATCAGCGCGGACGAGGCCGCAGGGCCCCAGCTGCCGGCGGTGTAGGGGCGGGGCTTCTCGTTCAGGTTGCTCCAGCCTTCGAGGATGGGCTCGACCCAGGTCCAGGCGGCTTCGAGTTCATCGCGCCGCATGAAGTGCGTCAGGCGGCCCTTGATCACGTCCATGAGCAGGCGCTCGTAGGCTTCGGCGCGGCGCGCGCTGAAGGCCGATTCGAGGTCCAGGTTCAGGCTCACCGGGCGCAGGCGCATGCCGCTGCCGGGTTCCTTGGCCATCATCTGCAGCTGCACGTGTTCTTCGGGTTGCAGGCGGATCATCAGGCGGTTGACCGGCTGGCGCGGTGCGTCGGGGAAGATGGTGTACGGCAGGTCGGCGAACTCGATGACGATCTCCGAGCGGCGCTCGGCCATGCGCTTGCCGGTGCGCAGGAAGATCGGCACGTTGGCCCAGCGCCAGTTGTTGATGTGCGCGCGCAGGGCCACGAAGGTTTCGGTCGTGCTGTCGGCGGGCACGTTCGCTTCCTGCAGGTAGCCCGCGGCCTTGTCGCCGTTGGAGGCGCCGGCGGTGTACTGGCCGCGCACGGTGTCGCGCGCCACGTCGGCCTCGGTCATGGGGCGCAGCGAGCGCAGCACCTTGAGTTTCTCGTCGCGCACGGCATCGGGGTCGAGCGAGACCGGCGGCTCCATGGCCACGATGCACAGCAGCTGCAGCAGGTGGTTCTGCACCATGTCGCGCAGGGCGCCGGTGCCGTCGTAGAAACCGGCGCGGCTGCCCACACCGACCGACTCGGCCACCGTGATCTGCACGCTCTTGATGTACGGGCTGCGCCAGAGCGGCTCGAAGATGGTGTTGCCAAAGCGCAGCACCATCATGTTCTGCACCGTCTCCTTGCCCAGGTAGTGGTCGATGCGGAAGGTCTGCCCCTCGCTGAAGTAGCGGCCCACCTCGTCGTTGATGGCGCGCGCCGAGGCGAGGTCGTGGCCCAGCGGCTTTTCCAGCACCACGCGCGAGCGCTCGTCGATCAGGCCGGCGCCGTGCAGGTGGGCGCAGATGCCGGTGAACAGCGTGGGCGCGGTGGCGAGGTAGTACACGCGGTCCGAGCCCGGTTGCAGCGCGCCGGCCAGGGCGGCGAAGTCGGCCGGCTGCGTGGCGTCGAGGCACACGTAGCCCAGGCGCGCCACGAAGCCTTGCCAGGCGGTCTCGTCCAGCGTCTCGGGGGGGATGAAGCCGCGCACCTTCTCGTGGATGAAGGCGGTGAAGGTCTCACGGTCCCAGGGCTGGCGGCCCAGCGCGTGGATGCGCGTGGCCTCGGGCAGGTTGCGGTGCAGGTGCGCCATGTAGAGCGCGGGCAGCAGCTTGCGCACCGAGAGGTCGCCCACACCGCCGAAGATCACCAGATCGAGCGGTTCGGCGGGAGTGGGGGCGGGATTCGTTGTGACCATGATCTAATTTAGTTACTTGTGATTTTGGATTTTATTGTAATCAAGTTACATGGCGGGTTCTTTTCACCCGGCCACGCCTGACCTTACCGCGATGCCCCGCGCCGTGCACGCGGAAAACGTGTCAGGTGGTGAGCGCGGGCTGCAGGCCCGAGGCGGTGAGGTGCAGCACGCGGTGCGCGCGCGCCGCGGCCGCGCGGGAGTGCGTGACCAGCACGAGCGCCGCGCCACTCTCGGTGGCCTGTTGCTGCAGCACGTCCATGACCTGGGCGGCGGTGCTGGGGTCGAGGTTGCCGGTGGGCTCGTCGGCCAGCAGCAGGCCGGGGCGGTGCACGAGCGCGCGCGCGATCGCCACGCGCTGCAACTGGCCACCCGAGAGTTCGGCCGGCAGCCGCGCACCCAGCCCGCCCAGGCCCACGGCGTCGAGCATCTGCTGCACGCGCGCCGGGTCGGGGCGGCCCAGCAGCAGCAGGGGCAGGCCGACGTTCTGCGCCACGTCCAGGTGCGGCAGCACGTGGAAGGCCTGGAACACGAAGCCCAGGTGCTCGCGCCGCCAGTGCGCGCGCTGCGTCTCGTCGAGCGTGCCGAGGTCCACGCCCTGGTGGGTGATGTGGCCTTCGCTCCAGTCGTCGAGCGCGGCCAGGCAGTTGAGCAGGCTGGACTTGCCCACGCCCGACTCGCCCACGATGGCGACGAACTCGCCCGGGGCCACGCGCAGGCTCACCTGGCTGAACACGGGCGTGTCGCCGTAGCGCTTGCCGAGTTCGTGGACCACCAGGGCCGGCGTGCTCATGCGGCCGGGCCCAGCAGGGTGTCGACGGTGTGCAGCACCTGGGCCAGCGCGTCGGGCGCGTCGCAGGCGATCACGCGGCGCTGCGGCATGGAGCGCAGCCAGGTGAGCTGGCGCTTGCCGAGCTGGCGGGTGGCGAAGATGCCGAGGTCGCGCAGCTCGGCGAGCTGTTCGCGCGTGAGCGCGTCGCCATGGGCCTGCAGCATGTCCCAGGCCTGGCGGTAGCCCACGCAGCGCATGGACGGCAGCTCGGTCGAGAGGTCGCCGCGCGCGCGCAGCGCGCGCACCTCGTCGAGAAAACCGGCGGCAAGCATGTCGTCGAAGCGCTGGGCGATGCGCGCGTGCAGCCAGGCGCGGTCCTGCGGTTCAAGCGAGATCAGGTGCTCGGGTGCGAGCGGGCTGTCCGGGTTGTGGGTGCGGCCGGTCTGGAAACTGGAGATCGGTCTGCCCGACACCTCGTGCACCTCCAGCGCGCGCTGGATGCGCTGCGAGTCGTTGGGTGGCAGGCGCGCGGCGGTGGCCGGGTCCACGCGAGCGAGTTCGGCGTGCAGCGCGGGCCAGCCCAGTTCGAGCGCGCGCGCTTCGATGCGTTCGCGCACGCGGGCGTCGGCCTGGGGCATCTCGTCCAGGCCCACCAGCAGGGCCTTGAAATACAGCATGGTGCCGCCCACCAGCAGCGCGGTGCGGCCGCGCGCGGCGATCTCGTCCACCAGGCGCGTGGTGTCGCGCACGAAGTCGGCGGCGCTGTAGCTCTGCAGCGGGTCGAGGATGTCGATCAGGTGGTGCGGCACCAGGGCGCGTTCTTGCGCGCTGGGCTTGGCGCTGCCGATGTCCATGCCGCGGTAGACCAGGGCCGAGTCGACGCTGATGATCTCCACCGGCCAGCGCAACGCGATGGCCAGCGAGGCCGCGCTCTTGCCGCTGGCCGTGGGGCCGGCGAGTGCGATGCAACGGGGAGCGACTGGCATGGTGAGGGGTGTCAACGGGCCGGTGTGCTCACGCGCTGCGGCGCGGTGTGCGCCTCGCCATGGCGCTGCACCAGCGTCCAGGCCACGAGGGCGATGAGCACGCTCCAGAACCACAGGCCATTGGTCAGCGGCAGCACCGAACCGCGCCCTTCACCGATGCCGGCCAGGCTCACACCGAGCCAGCCGCCCATGGCGAAGGCGGTGACCATCGACAGGAAACCGCTGAGCGCCGAGGCCGCGCCAGCGGCCTGCGGAAACGGTCCCACCGCGCCGCTCTGGCCGCAGGGCTGGTGCACACCGTGCGCGAGCATGAAGAGCCAGAACGGCACCAGGATGGCCCAGGTGTTCTGCACGCCCAGCAGCCCCAGGACGCCCATGCTGGTGCCGGCGGCCAGCGTGATGACCCCGGCCACGGCCACCGTGCGGCGCAGGCCCAGGCGCGGCAGCAGCTGGCGGCACAGGAAGGTGCCCAGAATGTAGACGAGTGACATGCTGAACATCACCACGCCATAGGCCGTGGTGGACAGGCCGAGCACGCGGATGAACACGAAGGACGAGGCCGCGAGAAAGGTGAACAGGCCGCCGTAGGACGCGGTGGACAGCAGCGCGAAGGCCCAGAACGTGGGGTGGCGCGCGATCTGCACCCAGTTGCTGAACAGGGTGCCGGGCGAGAGCGCGCGCGGGTTCTTCTGAGCGAGGGTCTCTTCGAAACGCAGGGCCACGACCAGCAGGGTGATGGCGCCGAACACCGCGAGCGCCATGAGCGAGACGCGCCAGCCGAACAGGTCCGACAGCAGGCCGCCGGTGGGCGACGCGGCACAGGCGATCACGCCCAGGCCGGTGAGGCCCTTGGACATGACGCGCGCGCCTTCGCTGGGTGCGTACAGGTCGCGCACGATGGCGCGTGCACACATCACGCCCGCGCCCATGGCCGCGCCCTGCACCGCGCGCCAGACGATGAGCTGTTCCATCGACGGCGCGAAGGTGCTGCCGATGGATGCCGCGACGAAGGCGCCCATGCCCACCAGCAGCACGGGCCGGCGGCCGAAGCGGTCCGAGAGCGGGCCCCACACCAGCTGCGACAGGCCGAAACACAGCAGCAGCGCGGTGAGCGTGAGCTGGGCCTGCGACATGGGCGCGCCGAAGCCGGTGGTGAGCGCCGGCAGCGCGGGCAGGTAGAGATCGGTGGCGATGGGTTGCAGACCCAGCAACAGGGACAGCACCAGCACGATCAGGCCGGGCGACATGGCGGAAGAAGGGGGCGGGGCGGGCATCCGGTCGAGGGTAGCAGAACACCCCGGCCGCGGCGCCGCGCGCGGGTCTACTTCTCGACCACCTTGAGGGTGTCTGCGGCGTCGTCGCGCATGCCGAACAGGCTGGAGAGCGCGGCGCGGTACTGCGCCTGCCCGACCGAGTTGGTGTTGTGGTGCGAGCCGCCTTCGACCAGCACGAACGCCTTGCGGCCCTTGGCAGCCTCGTACAGCCTGCGGCCCAGCTCGGGCTGGATCAGGCGGTCGTCCCCGCCATGCACCACGAGCAGCGGCGAGCCGATCTCGGGCACGCGCTTGACGGCCTCGAAGCGCTGCGTGATCAGCAGCGAGATGGGCAGCCAGCCCCATTTGAAGGTGCTCACCACGTCGGGGATGGAGGTGAAGGTGCCTTCGACCACGGTGCCGGCCTCGTCGTCCACCTGAGCCGCGAGTTCGATGGCGATGGCGCCGCCCAGTGAATGGCCGAAGATGTAACGGGGGCGGCCAGGGTACTTCTCACCGAGCCAGTCCCAGGCCGCGCGGGCGTCTTCGTAGGCGGAGGTTTCGGAGGGCAGCTCGTTGGTGCTCTTGCCGAAGCCCCGGTAGTCGATGGCCAGCACCGAGAAACCCAGGTCTTCCATGCGCCGGGCGCGGAAGGCCGAGCCGGTGACGTTGAAGCGCGCGCCGTGCAGGTAGAGCAGCACGGGCGCGTCCTTGCGGCGCTCGAAGTTCTCGTGTGCCGCCCACAGGCCATGCAGCTTGACCGGCTTGCCGGTCTTGGGGGAGTCGAAATCGATCCACACGTCGTCCATGCCCTCGGCGGCGCTGAGGCCGCCGGCCCAGGTGCGGTCGGAGGGCTGGAAGATCCAGAAGCGCTGCTTCTCATCCAGTGTGGCGCACCCGGCCAGCAGGGCCAGGGCGGCGAGCAGGGTGACAATGAGGCGCTTCATGGCGGTAATGGATGCACCAGAAGGGGAAAAAGTTCAGGTACTTTCCACCTTCCGCAGGTTCCATGCCACACCGCCGGGCCCTTGCACAGTGTGTGCGTGGCGCACATCACGCCGAGCGCCAGGCCCATGCAACCAGAGGCACCGAGGGTCCGGCTTCGCCGGCCCCAGGTGCCGTCCCCCTTCAGGGGGAAGCCGCGTCAGCGGCGCAGGGGGTGCTCTAGATGACGCCCTGGGCGAGCATCGCGTCGGCCACTTTGACGAAGCCGGCGATGTTCGCGCCGTCCACGTAACTCACCGTGCCGTCGGCGCGGCGGCCGTGCAGCAGGCAGGCTTCGTGGATGCCGCGCATGATGGTGTGCAGGCGCGCGTCGACCTCGTCGCGCGGCCAGGACAGGCGCATGGCGTTCTGGCTCATCTCCAGGCCGGAGGTGGCCACGCCGCCGGCGTTGCTGGCCTTGCCGGGCGCGTACAGCACGCCGGCTTCCTCGAAACGCTGCACCGCCTCCATGGTGGTGGGCATGTTGGCGCCCTCGGCCACGCAGATCACGCCGTTGCGGATCAGGGTGGCCGCGTCCTCGGCGTTGAGCTCGTTCTGCGTGGCGCAGGGCAGGGCCACGTCCACCGGCACGGCCCAGGGGTTCTTGCCAGGCTCGAAGCGCGTCTTGGTGCGCTCGGCATAGTCGCTCACGCGGCCGTAGAGGTGGTTCTTCACCTCCATCAGCTCGGCGAGCTTGGCGGGGCTGAAGCCGTCTTCATCGATCACGGTGCCGCTGGAGTCGGAGACCGTGACCACCTTGGCGCCCAGCGCCATGGCCTTTTCCACCGCGTACTGCGCCACGTTGCCCGAGCCGGACACGCTCACGCGCAGGCCCTGGAAGCTCATGCCGCGCTGCTTGAGCATCTCTTCGGCGAAGTACACCGTGCCGTAGCCCGTGGCCTCGGGGCGGATCAGCGAGCCGCCGAAGGACAGGCCCTTGCCGGTGAAGACGCAGTCGGCGCGGTTGCTGAGCTTTTTCATCATGCCGGCCATGAAGCCGACCTCGCGCCCGCCCACGCCGATGTCGCCGGCCGGCACGTCCGTGTCGCTGCCGACATGGCGGAACAGCTCGCTCACCAGGGCCTGGCAGAAGCGCATCACCTCGCCCGGGCTCTTGCCCTTGGGGTCGAAGTCGGAGCCGCCCTTGCCGCCGCCCATGGGCAGCGTGGTCAGCGCGTTCTTGAAGGTCTGCTCGAAGGCCAGGAATTTCAGGATCGACAGGTTCACCGAGGGGTGGAAGCGCATGCCGCCCTTGTAGGGGCCGATGGCCGAGCTGTGCTGGATGCGGTAGCCGCGGTTGACCTGCACATCACCGTGGTCGTTGACCCAGGAAATGCGGAACATCACCACGCGCTCGGGCTCGACCAGGCGGTCCAGCAGGCCGTGTTCGGCGTACTTGGGGTGGGCGGCAATGAAAGGCCAGAGGCTTTCCATGACCTCCGAGACGGCCTGGTGGAATTCGGGTTGACCGGGGTTCTGCTGCGCGACGTGTTCGAGGAAATGGTGGGCCGAGGTGTATTTCATGTGTCTCATGCTTTAAAAAAGTGCATGAGATTATGCGCAACCTGCATTTCGTGACGCAAAACGCCCTGTTTTGGCGCGACGGACGATGGACGTCCTCCGCGTTTACCCGAGGGTCTCGCCTGCTTTTGGTGCGGAAAAGCGGTCGCGCGTCAGCGGCCGCGCAGAAACAGGGCGTCCAGTTCCTTCATGCCCATCTGCCGCCAGGTGGGGCGGCCATGGTTGCACTGGTCGGAGCGCTCGGTCACTTCCATCTGGCGCAGCAGCGCATTCATCTCGTCCAGCGTGAGGCGCCGGTTGGCGCGCACCGCGCCGTGGCAGGCCATGGTGGCCAGCAGTTCGTTGCGGGCGCGCTGTACCACGGTGCTGGCCTCGTGCTGGCCCAGCTCCGCGAGCACGCTGCGCGCGAGTTCCACCGGGTCGCCCTGGGCCAGCGTGGTCGGCACGGCGCGCACGGCCAGCGTTTTGGGCGAGAGGGCGGTGATCTCCAGGCCCAGCGTGGTCAGCACCTCGGCGCCGTCCTCGGCGGTGGCCACCTCGTCGGGGGTGGCGGAGAAGGTGGCCGGGATCAGCAGCGGCTGGCTGGCCAGCTGCTGCTCGTCGAGCTGCTGCTTGAGCCGCTCGTAGACGATGCGCTCGTGGGCCGCGTGCATGTCCACGACCACCAGACCGTGCGCGTTCTCGGCCAGGATGTACACGCCCTGCAGCTGCGCGATGGCGCGGCCCAGCGGCCAGTCGCCCTCGGGCAAGGCCTGGGGTGGCGCAGGGTCGGCGCTGCGCGCGGGCGGGGCCCAGGCATTGGCATTGGCGTTGATGCTGGCCGTGGTCGGGGGGGGCGCGGCCGGCGCGGTGGCCCACAGGGCCCCCACGTCGCTCACGCGGTGGCCCACCTCGGGCTCGCGCGGCGCGAATGCAAACGGGGCCTGCCTGGTCGGAGGGGTCCAGGCCGGGGCGGCGGGCGCGGCCACCGGCATGGGGGCCGCATCTGCTGCGCTGTTGCCCGAGCGGGGTACCGCGAGCGCGGCTTCCACTGCATGGTGCACGCCCTGGTGCACCTCGCGGCTGTCGCGGAAGCGCACCTCGATCTTGGTGGGGTGCACGTTCACATCCACGCGCGTGGGGTCGAGTGAAATGAACAGGGCGTAGACCGGCTGGCGGTGGCCGTGCAGCACGTCTTCGTAGGCGCTGCGCGCGGCGTGGGTGATGACCTTGTCGCGCACGTAGCGACCGTTCACGTAGGCGAACTGCCAGTCAGCGCGCGAGCGCGCGGCGTCGGGCACGCCGGCGAAACCCCACACGCGCAGGCGCTGCTGGCCGTTGGCCACCAGGACGGGGGCCTCGATGGGCCAGTCCACCGCCACCGCCTGTGCCACGAAGTCCTCGCCCAGCACATCGGCCAGGCGCTGGCGCAGCGCGGCGATGCCGCTGTCGCCGGCCACTGCGCGCCATTGCGCCACCAGCTTGCCCTCGTGCCAGATGGCAAAGCCCACGTCGGGCCGGGCCAGCGCGTGGCGGCGCACGGCCTCGATGCAGTGGGCGAGTTCGGTCGCGTCGGTCTTGAGGAACTTGCGCCGAGCGGGTGTGGCGAAGAACAGTTCGCGCACTTCCACCGTGGTGCCGGGGGCGCGGGCGGTGGGCTGCAGCTCGCCGCTGCGGCCGTCGAGCAGCCAGCCGTGGGGCTCATCGGGGGTGTCCACGCGCGTGAGCAGCGAGACCTCGGCGATCGAGCAGATGGCGGCCAGCGCCTCGCCGCGAAAGCCCATGGTGCCCACCGACTCTAGGTCGGAGAGGCTGGCGATCTTGCTGGTCGCATGGCGCTTGAGCGCGTGGGGCAACTCGCTGCGCAGGATGCCGCAGCCGTTGTCCTCCACACTGATGAGCCGCACGCCACCGGCCTGCAGCCGCACCGTGATCTGCGTCGCGCCGGCGTCCAGCGCGTTGTCCACCAGTTCGCGCACCACCGAGGCGGGCCGCTCGACCACTTCGCCCGCGGCGATCTGGCTGATCAGCTCATCGGGGAGTTCGCGGATGGGGCGGCGGGGGAGGGGGGGAAGACTTGTCACGGGCAAATTGTAGGCCGCAGGGATAATGCCCCCACCATGGAAATCGTTACCTTCCTCATCGACTTCATCCTGAATGTGGACCAGCACCTTCAGGCCTTCGTGCAGACCTACGGGGCCTGGGTGTATGCCCTGCTGTTCCTGATCATCTTCACCGAGACCGGTGTGGTGGTGATGCCCTTCCTGCCCGGGGACTCGCTGCTGTTCGTGGTGGGCGCGCTGTGCGGTGTCGGCCTGATGAGCCTGCCGCTGGCGATGGCGCTGCTGGTCATCGCCGCGATCCTGGGCGACCAGACCAACTACACCATCGGCCGCTACTTCGGCCCCAAGGTGTTTCAGTGGGAGAACTCGCGCCTGTTCAACCGCAACGCCTTCAACCAGGCGCACGCCTTCTACGAGAAGTACGGCGGCATCACCATCATCCTGGCGCGCTTCATGCCCTTCATCCGAACCTTCGCGCCCTTCGTGGCCGGCGTGGCCGAGATGACGCGCGTGAAGTTCACCGCGTACAACGTGATCGGCGCGCTGATCTGGGTGGTGGGCCTGACGACGGCGGGTTACCTGTTCGGCAACCTGCCCTGGGTGCAGGAGAACCTGAGCATGATCATCTGGGCGCTGATCATCGTGCCCGGCCTGATCGCGGTCTTTGGCGCCTGGAAGGCCAGCCGCGAGGCCAAGCGCAACCCGGCCTGAGCCTCGGTCACGAGGGCAGGCCGCCGCCATCGGCGTGCAGCTCGAAGACCAGGTTGCGCAGCCACTGGTTGGCCGGGTCCTTGTGGTACTTCGCGTGCCAGAACAGGTTGATGGCGATCTTCGGCAACTCGACCGGGTGCGGCAGCTGCCGCAGGCCGAACGGCTGGACCATGCGCTCGGCCAGGCGCTCGGGCACGGTGGCGATCAGGTCGGTCGATTGCAGGATGTGGCCGATGGCCACGAAATGAGGCACCTTGAGCTTCACCCGCCGCCGTGGTGAATGGTTATCGAGGATTTCATCGACCTGACCGTGGCCCGTGCCCGCCGACACGACAGCCAGGTGGTCGGCCGCAAAAAAATCACTGGTCTTCATGCGCTTGAGGTCCAGCCGGTGGCCCTGCCGGAACAGGCAGACGTAGCGCTGTTCGAACAGGCGGCGCTGGAAGAACCCGGCCTTGAGCTGGGGCAGCAGGCCGATGGCCAGGTCGATCTGGCCCGCTTCCATGGCGTCGCGCAGGTGCAGGCCGCTGTTGCGCACCGTGCTGATGGTGACACCGGGCGCCAGCTGCTGGATGCGCTGCATCAGCTGCGGCAGGAAATAGATCTCGCCGATGTCGGTCATGCCGATGGAGAAGCTGCGCTGGCTGGTGGCGGGGTCGAAGCTGCTGCGCGCGTTCACCGCGCTGTGGATCATGCCCAGGGCATAGCCGACCGACTCGGCCAACTGCTCGGCGAAGGGCGTGGGCTGCATGCCCTGCGCGGTGCGCAGGAACAGCTCGTCGTCGAACAGCTTGCGCAGCCGGGCCAGGGCGTTGCTCACGGCGGGCTGGCCCAGGCCGAGGTTCTCGGCGACCCGGGACACCTTGCGTTCGGTCAGCAACTGGTTGAACACCACGAGCAGGTTCAGGTCGATGTCTTCGAGCTTCATGGGGCGTCTTCGGTCAGTTCATCAATATTGATTTGAATGATATTTTGAATTGATGCCATTGCATTGACTGATTTTCCTGGGGCGATGATCATCGCCGCCATCGCTCCCCACGAGCGCCGATAACCACAAAGACGAGACAAGCCCCCATGGACATCCACGTACGCCCGTTGCAGCGCACCCTGAGCGTCGAGGCCGGGGTGAACCTGCTGGATGCGCTCCGGGCCCACGACATCCCGGTGTCGTACAGCTGCATGGCCGGCCGTTGTGGCACCTGCCGTTGCAAGGTGGTCTCGGGTCAGGTGCTGGCGTCGGGCCGCGAGCAGCGGCCGCCCCAGGCGAACGAGGACGAGGGCTGCGTGCTGGCCTGTCAGACCTTTGTCACCGAGTCCTGCACCATCGAGATCCCCGAGCCCGACGAGGTGGTGGTTCACACCGCGCGCATTGTCAAGGCCACCGTGGTGGCGATCGAGGCGCCCACGCACGACATCCGGCGCCTGCGGCTCAAGCCCGCCAAGCCGATCGAGTTCTCCCCCGGGCAGTACGCGCAGCTGCAGTTCACGCCCGACCACATCCGCCCGTATTCCATGGCAGGCCTCTGCACCGACGGTGAGCTGGAGTTCCATGTGCGCTGCGTGCCCGACGGCCGCGTGAGCGGCTACATCAAGAACCAGCTGAAGGTGGGCGACGCGGTGCGCGTGAGCGGCCCGCTGGGCGCGGCCTACCTGCGCCGCAAGCACACCGGCCCCATGCTGTGCGTGGCCGGCGGCACCGGGCTGGCGCCCATCCTGTCCATCGTGCGCGGCGTGGTGGCGGCCGGCATGCACAGCCCCATCCACCTGTACTTCGGTGTGCGCTCCGAGCGCGACGTCTATGGCCTCGACTGGTTGGACGAGCTGCGCCAGCGGTACCCGAAGCTGCAGGTCCACACCGTGCTGGCGTCCGGGACGGCGGCGGGTTGTCGCACCGGTCTGGTCACCGACGCCATCCGGCAGGACTGGCGCGACCTGGCCGGTTTCCGCGCCTACCTCTGCGGCGCGCCGCCGATGGTGGAGGCCACCTCGATGCTGATCCGCCAGATGGGCGTGTTGCCCGAACAGATTTACGCCGACGCTTTCTACGCCAGCGGCACCTAAGGAGACCCCCATGAGTACCTTTCCCGAGCAACTGCGCTGGGAATCCGACGGCACCAGCCGGATTCCCTTCATGGCCTACACCGATGCCGAGCTGCACAAGAAGGAGCTGGAGCGCTTCTTCTACACCCGGCACTGGAACTACGTGGGCCTGGAGGCCGAGGTGCCCAACGCCGGCGACTACAAGCGCACGGTGGTGGGCGAGCGCTCGGTGATCATGGTGCGCGATGCCGACGGCGGCATCAGCGTGGTGGAGAACGTCTGCGCCCACCGGGGCATGCAGTTCTGCCGCGAGCGCCACGGCAACAAGAAGGAATTCGTCTGCCCGTACCACCAGTGGAGCTACACCTTGAAGGGCGACCTCCAGGGCGTGCCGTTCCGGCGCGGCGTGAAGCAGGACGGCAAGGTCAACGGCGGCATGCCGGCGGACTTCAAGACCGCTGACCACGGGCTGAACAAGCTCAAGGTGGCCACGCGCGGCGGCGTGGTGTTTGCCAGTTTCGACCACGGCGTCGAGTCGCTGGAAGACTTCATGGGCCCGGCCATTCTGGGCTACTTCGACCGCCTCTTCAACGGCCGCAAGCTCACCATCCTCGGGTACAACCGCCAGCGCATTCCGGGCAACTGGAAGCTGATGCAGGAGAACATCAAGGACCCGTACCACCCGGGCCTGCTGCACACCTGGTTCGTGACCTTCGGCCTCTGGCGCGCCGACAACAAGAGCGAGTTGAAGATGGACGCTCGCCACCGCCACGCGGCCATGATCTCCACGCGTGGCCAGTCGGGCAAGGCCGAGCAGGTCACGCAGGTCTCCAGTTTCAAGGAGAGCATGCAGCTGCACGACCCGCGCTTCCTGGACATCGTGCCCGAACCCTGGTGGGAGGGCCCGACGGCGGTGATGATGACGCTCTTCCCCAGCGTCATCCTGCAGCAGCAGGTCAACAGCGTCTCGACCCGCCACATCCAGCCCGACGGCCATGGCGCCTTCGATTTCGTCTGGACCCACTTCGGCTTCGAGGACGACAGCGAAGAGATGACGCAGCGCCGCCTGCGCCAGGCCAACCTGTTCGGCCCGGCCGGCTTCGTCTCGGCCGACGACGGCGAGGTGATCGAGTTCTCGCAACAGGGCTTCGAGCAGAAGCCCTATCACCGCACGCTGGCCGAGCTGGGCGGGCGCGAGGTGGGCGACACCGACCACATGGTCACCGAGACCCTGATCCGCGGCATGTACGCCTACTGGCGCGAAGTGATGGAGGCCTGAGCATGAGCCACACCACCGCGCTCCGCTTCGAGGACCACATGGCCATCTCCCGGCTCTATGCCGATTACGCCCAGGCGGTCGATTCGGGCGACTGGGATCTCTGGCCCGAGTTCTTCATCGACGATTGCGTCTACAAGCTGATTCCGCGCGAGAACCACGAGCGCGGCTTCCCGCTGGCCACGCTGTCCTTCGAGAGCAAGGGCATGCTCAAGGACCGCGCCTACGGCATCAAGGAAACGCTGTTCCACGACCCGTACTACCAGCGCCACGTGGTGGGTGCGCCGCTGGTGCACAAGGCCGAGGCCGACCGCTTCGAGGTCGAGGCCAACTACGCGGTCTTTCGCACCAAGCTCTCGCGCGAATCGACGGTGTTCAACGTCGGCCGCTACATCGACGTGATCGTGCGCACGCCCGACGGGCTCAAGTTCGCCTCGCGCCTGTGCGTGTACGACAGCGAAATGATCCCGAATTCCATCATCTATCCGATCTGACCCCATGGCCCACGAACCCCAGACCGAACCCGACACCCACGCGCCACCGCTGCGCCGCTTCATTGACCCGGCGTACGTGCCCCTGTGCGAGAACCTCGCCCAGGTGCGCGAGCACATCGACGCGCTCGATGCGCAGATCGTGGCCCTGCTGGCCGAGCGCGGCCGCTACGTGAAAGACGCGGCGCGCTTCAAGCGCGATGCGTTCCAGGTGTCCGCGCCGCAACGCCAGCAGCAAGTCTTCGACAAGGTGCGGCAGCTGGCCGAACAGACCGGCGCCTACCCCGAAGTGGTGGACGCCTGTTACCGCGCGATGGTCGCGGGCTTCATCGCGCGCGAACAGCGCGACCATCTTGAAATGAAAAACATCGAGGAGAACCCATGAAAACCTTCCGCCTGATGGCTTGTGCGCTGATCGCGCTGTCCGGTACCGCCGCCCACGCACAGGACTGGCCGGCGCGCGTCGTGCGCATCGTCGTGCCCTTCGGCGCCGGCTCGTCGCCCGACATCCTGGCGCGCGTCATCAACGACAAGCTCGCCGCGCGCCTGGGCCAGCCGGTGATCGTGGAGAACAAACCCGGTGCCGGCGGCAACAGCGGCACCGACCTGGTGGCCAAGGCCGCGCCGGACGGCTACACCTTCCTGCTGTCGGTGAACGCGCCCCTGGTCTACAACACCGTGCTCTACAAGCGCCTGCCGTACGACCCCTTCCGAGACCTCGCGCCGGTGACGCTGGCCGCCACCACGCCCAACGTCTGCGCCGTCTCCAACAGCATGGGCGTGGACACCGTGAAGGGCTGGCTCGACGCGCTCAAGCGCAACCCGGGCCAGTACAACTTCGCGTCCACCGGCAGCGGCTCGATCGCACACCTGGGTGTGGAACTGATCAAGGCCCGGACCAAGTCGTTCGCGGTCCACATTCCCTACGCGTCCTCGGGCCAGGCGGTCACGGCGATCATCGCGGGCGACGTGCATTTCGCCTGCCTGCCGCCGGTGGCGATCATGCCGCAGGCCAAGGCCGGGCGCCTCAAGGCGCTGGCCGTCACGTCGGCCGAGCGTTTCGACCTGCTGCCCGAGCTGCCGACCCTGCGCGAATCGGGCATCGCCGACATCCAGGCCGAGCCCTGGTTCGCCTACATGGCGCCGCAGGGCACGCCGCCCGAGGTCGTCCAGCGCATGAGCCGGGAGATCTCCGCCGTGCTCAAGGACCCGGAGACCCGCCAGCGCCTGCAGGGCGCGTACTTCAATCCCGTGGGCGGCACGCCGCAGGAGCTGGCGAAGTTCATGAAAGAGGAGCTCGCCCGCTGGAAGCCGGTGATCGAACGCGCCGGCCTCAAGCCCGAGAACTGACACGGAGCCACTGCCATGACCACCGACAGCAGCCTGCCCTGGACCGACGCGACCGCGCTCGACGATGTGCCCGACGACGACGTGACCAGCGTGGAGGTCGACGGACTCGACATCGCCCTCTACAAGGTGGAGGGCAGCGTGTACGCCACCGACAACATCTGCACCCACGGCCACGCGCGCCTGTGCGACGGCTTCCTGGAAGGCCACGAAATCGAATGCCCGCTGCACCAGGGCAAGTTCGACGTGCGCGACGGCAGCCCGACCTGCGCGCCGGTCACCGAGGCCTTGCGCAGCTACCCGGTGCGCATCGAGAACGGGCGGGTGTTCCTGCAGCTGCCCGTCTGAGCTCAGATCTGGCGGTTGCGCGCCAGCGGCGGGTTCTTCGAGAAGTAGGCGACGATGCCGCGCACCAGCGCGTCGGCCAGGTCGTCCTGGTACTTCGGGTCGTTCAGGCGCTTTTCTTCATCGGGGTTGCTGATGAAGGCCGTTTCCACCAGCACGCTGGGGATGTCGGGCGCGCGCAGCACGGCGAAGTTGGCCTGCTCCACCTGGGGCTTGTGCAGCTTGCCGATTTTCTTCACGTGGCCCAGCATGGCCGAGCCCAGTTTGAGGCTGTCGTTGATCTGGGCCGTGGTGCTCATGTCGAACAAGGCGCGCCGCACATGGGCGTCGGCTGCCTTCACGTTCAGGCCACCCACCAGGTCCGCGGCGTTCTCCTTGTCGGCCATCCACTTCGCGGCGGTGCTGGTGGCACCGCGCGTGCTCAGCGCGTACACGCTCGCGCCCTGGGGCCTGGGCGTGAGGAAGGCGTCGGCGTGGATGCTGATGAAGAGATCGGCCTGCACGCGCTGCGCCTTCTGCACGCGCACCTGCAGCGGCACGAAGAAGTCCTTGTCGCGCGTCATGTAGGCGCGCATGGGGTTGCCGTTGACGCGGGTCTCGTTGATGCGCTCGCGCAGCTTGTGCGCGATCTGCAGCACCACGCGTTTTTCCTGTGTGCCGTTGGGGCCGATGGCACCGGGATCCTCGCCGCCATGGCCGGGGTCGAGCGCGATGATGATGAGGCGCTCGGTCTTGCCCTTGCCGCCGGGCGGCTGCTTGGCCGGGCTGCCCTTGGGGCCAGCGCCGGCGACCGTGGTGTCGTCGCTGCCACCGGGTGGCTTGGCCGCCGGCAGCGGCGGGCCCTGGTCGGGGTTGGCAGGGGCCTTGGGCCGCTCGCGGCCCGCGATCAGCTCGCCCAGCGGGTCGTCGGCCGGCGTGGCCGGTTTGGTGACCTTGTCGGCTTCCAGGCCCAGCAGGCGCGCGGCGCGTTCGCTGGCCGCGTCCATGTCCTTCATGCGCTGGGCGATCAGCTGCTCCAGCGGGTCGGGCGGGTTGAGGGGGTAGAGGTCGAACACCAGCCGGTGCTGGTAGGCCGCCACCGGCTCCAGGTTGAACACCTGGGGTTTGATCGGTTTCTTGAGGTCGATCACCAGGCGCACCACGTTGGGCGCGTTCTGCGCGGCGCGGATGCCGGCGATGTTGGGGTCGTCCGACTTGAGCTTGCCCACCAGCTCGCGCAGGCCGGGCAGCAGGTCGATGCCTTCGATGTCCACCGCCAGCCGGGGCGGGTCGGTCACGAAGAACTGCTTGGCCTGCAGCAGCGCGTCGGATTCGATGGTCACGCGCGTGTAGTCCTCGGCCGGCCAGATGCGCACCGCCACCACACTGGCGCCGCGCGCGATCTGCTGCGCGCCCAGCAGCAGCACCAGCGAGCCGGTGCGCAGCAGGGTGCGGCGGCTGAGGTGGCCGCTCACGCCAGTGCCTCCAGCAACAGGCGGCCAGTGGCGGTGAGCGCCGTGGCGTGCACGGTGCGCTGGGTGTCCTGGTCCGGGTCGGTGTGGGCTTGGGGTGTGATCATGTCGTCGGGTTGAATGTCGATCTGGAGATCGACCACCGGCAGAAACTCACCGGCGCGCTCGGGCCATTCCACCAGCTTGAGGCCGGGGCTGGCGAAAAGTTCGCGAAAGCCCGCGTCTTCCCATTCGCGCGGGTCGTTGAAGCGGTAGAAGTCGAAGTGCCAGATCTGCAGCGGCTCGCCCTCGGGCATCACCGCGCAGTCGATCGCGCTGTGCGGCTCGACCACCGCGTAGGTGGGGCTCTTGATGCGACCGCGCACGCCCAGCGCGCGCAGCAGGTGGCGCACCAGCGTGGTCTTGCCCGCGCCCAGGTCGCCCTGCAGGGTCAGCGTGGCGTGGGCGATGGCCGGGGTGGTGGCGAGGCGGCGCGCGAAGGCCTGGGTGTCTTCTTCGGTGGCCCACTGGCCCTGCCAGCGTTCGACAGGGGGCACAAGGCCTGCAGAAACCGGTTCGGTTCCTACAATCGGCTTGCCATGAAGTTCGCTTTTGATGCCGCTCAACTCGTCTCGCAGATACAGGCCTGGGGCCAGGAGCTTGCATTTTCCCAAATTGGCGTGGCTGGTGTGGATTTGTCGGCCGCGGAACCGGGTTTGCAGGCCTGGTTGTCGGCTGGATGGCACGGTGACATGGCCTACATGGCCGCGCATGGCATGAAGCGTGCCCGCCCCGCCGAGCTGGTGCCGGGCACGCTGAGCGTGATCACCGCGCGCATGGACTACCTGCCGCGTGGCACACCCGAGGACTGGCAGGCCCGGGAATTGCGGCGCCTGGAGCGCCCGGACGAGGCCATCGTGTCGGTCTATGCCCGGGGGCGCGACTACCACAAGGTGCTGCGCAACCGGCTGCAGACCCTGACCGAGCGCATCCAGGCCGCCGCCGGGCCGCTGGGCCACCGCGTGTTCACCGACTCGGCGCCGGTGCTCGAGGCCGAGCTCGCACAGCGCAGCGGCCAGGGCTGGCGCGGCAAGCACACGCTGCTGCTGCACCGCGAAGCCGGCTCGATGTTCTTCCTGGGCGAGATCTACACCGACCTGCCCCTGCCACCCACCGAGCCCATCAGCGCGCACTGCGGCGCCTGCAGCGCCTGCATCGACATCTGCCCCACCCAGGCCATCACCGCACCGCACCGGCTGGACGCACGCCGTTGCATCAGTTACCTGACCATCGAACATGCCGGCCCGGTTCCCGAGGCCCTGCGTCCCTTGATCGGCAACCGCATCTACGGCTGCGACGACTGCCAGCTGATCTGCCCCTGGAACAAGTTCGCCCGGCGCAGCCCCTTGCCCGACTTCGACGCGCGCGAGGGCCTGAGTGGTGCCACGCTGGTGGAGCTGTTTGCCTGGAGCGAGCCGGAGTTCCTGCGCCGCACCGAGGGCAGTCCGATCCGGCGCATCGGACACGAGCGCTGGTTGCGCAACATCGCGGTCTCGCTCGGCAATGCGCTGCGCGCCGGGCCCGATGAAGCGGTGCTTCAGGCCTTGCAGGCCCGCGCCGACCACCCCAGCGAACTGGTGCGCGAGCACGTGGCCTGGGCGATGGCGCAAGGGGCCGCCGCCCACTGAGCGTTCGCCTCAGGCTTCGCCCACGTTGTCCTCCAGCCGGCCGAGCAGGGCGAGCAGGGTGGTGCGCTCGTTGTCGGTGAGGCCGGCCATCATGGTCTTCTCGAAGCGCACCCGGTGCTGCTGCATCTTGCGCTGCAGCGCCTGACCTTCGGCGGTCACGCCCACGCGCTGGCTGCGGCCGTCGTCGGGGTCGGGGCGGCTGTGCAGCAGGCCGCGCTCGTGCAGGGCTTTGACGATGCGCGCGATCTGCGCCTTGTCGCGGCCCGAGTGCTGCACCAGGTCGCTCTGCGTGGCGCCATCGTGGCGCATGAAGTAGCCCAGGCAGCGCGCCTCCATCGGTCCCAGGCCCTCGCCGTCGTGGCGCATGGCCTCCTGCAGGTGGCGCCGCAGGCCGTGCATGAGGCTGTGCAGGCGGTCCAGCACCTCGGTGTTCGAATTTCTTGTCATCGTGGGTTGTCCATGTTGTTGACAGTGTCATCCAATCAAGGCATGATGGTTGTCATTATCAACCAAATAGAGCCATGAACACAAGCATTCCCAACCCACTGGCCGTGGAGCGCGTGCGCCACGAGATCAAGGTGCGCCGCCTGACCGTGCAGCGCATCGACGCGGTCAGCCCGCACTTTCTTCGCATCCGTTTTTTCAGTGAGGCCCTGCGCGATTTCGTCAGCGCTTCGTTCGACGACCACGCCAAGCTCATGCTGCCGGCCCAGCCCGGCCAGCCGCTGGTGCTGCCCCGGCCCGGTCCCGACGGGCTGGCCCTGCCGCCGGGTGCCGAAAAGCCCGTGATGCGCGACTACACGCCGCGCCAGTTCGACCGCGCCGCCGGCACGCTGGACATCGAGTTTGTGCTGCACGGCGACGGCGTGGCCTCGCGCTGGGCCGAGGCGGCCCGACCCGGCGACGAAGTCGGCCTGGGCGGCCCCCGGGGCTCCTTCGTCGTGCCCACAGGCTTCGACTGGCACCTGCTGGTGGGCGACGAGTCCGCCGTGCCCGCGATCGCGCGGCGCCTGGAGGAACTGCCCGAAACGGCCCAGGCCATCACCGTCATCGAAACTGCCGAAGCGGCCGACCGCCGCACTTTCACCAGCCGCGCGCGCCTGCAGACGCACTGGATTCAGACCGGCGCCACCGACGCGCTCGCGCAGGTCGTGGCCGCATTGACGCTGCCCGCCGGCGAAGGTTTTGCCTGGGCCGGTGGCGAAGCCGCCAGCATCGCGGCCGTGCGGCAGGCCCTGGTGGATGGCCACGGCCTGGACAAGGGCCGCGTGCGCGCCTCCGCCTACTGGAAGCGCGGTGCCGTCGGCCACCACGAAACGCTGGGCGGCTGAAGACGCTCAGCCGGTGTAGCGCTGGCGCAGTTCGCGCTTGAGCAGCTTGCCGCTGGGGTTCTTGGGCAGGCTGTCGCTGAACACCACGCGCTTCGGTGCCTTGAACGCCGCCATGTGCCGGTTGCAGTGCGCGATCACCTCGTCCTCGGTGAGCGCCTGGCCGGCCTTGACCACGATCACCGCCGTCACCGCCTCGACCCACTTCGGGTCGGGCAGGCCGATCACCGCGACCTCGCTCACGGCCGGCAGGCGGTAGACCATTTCCTCCACCTCGCGGCTGGCCACGTTCTCGCCGCCGGTCTTGATCATGTCCTTCTTGCGGTCCACCACGGTGATGAAGCCTTCCTCGTCGATCACCGCGAGGTCGCCGCTGTGGAACCAGTCGCCCTCGAACGCGGAGCGCGTGCGCTCGGGGTCGTTGAAGTAGCCCAGCATGAGGTGGGGCGAGCGGTGCACGATCTCGCCGACCTCGCCCACGGCCACGTCGCGCAGGTCGTCGGTGACCACGCGGGTCTCCACGTTGATGACCGCCTTGCCGCAGGAGCCGGGCTTGCGCAGCTGGTCGTCCGGGCCGAGCATGGTGGCCAGCGGCGCGATCTCGGTCTGGCCGTACAGGTTCCACAGCCGCACCGAGGGCAGGCGCGAGGCCAGTTCCTTGAGCACCTCCACCGGCATGATGGACGCGCCGTAGTAGCCCTTGCTCAGGCTCTGCAGCCTGGCCGCATCGAAGAGCGGCGAGCGCAGCAGCGCGATCCACACCGTGGGCGGCGCGAAGAAGCTGGTGATGCGGTACTTCTCGATCAGCGCGATCAGGTTGTCCGGCACCGGCTTGGCGGTGATCACGTTGCTGCTGCCGATGTAGACCGCCGGGCCGAAGAACACGTCGAGCTGCGCGCAGTGGTAGAGCGGCAGCGCGTGCAGGGCGTGGTCGTCTTCGGCGATCTCGGCGTTGATCACGCAGCTCACGTACTGCCACAGCACCGCGTCGTGCGTGAGCATGGCGCCCTTGGGCGTCGATTCGGTGCCGCTGGTGTAGACGATCTGCGCGAGGTCGTAACTGCCGAGGGTGACTTCGGGCAGCGGGTCGGTGCAGGCCGCGAGTTCGTCGAAGCGGTGCATGCCGGGCACCGGCTCGCTCGGGTCTTCCGAGGGCAGCCAGACGTATTGCTGGACCTGGGTGTCCAGCGCCGCCGCCGCGCGCGCCAGTTCGGCCAGCCCGCTGTCGGTGGCCAGGGTGCGCGCACCCGCGTGGCGCAGGATGTAGGCCACCTCGTCGGCCTTGAGCATGAAGTTGATCGGCACCATCACCGCGCCGCGTCGGGCCAGCGCGAAGCGCAGCGCCGCAAAGCCGTGCGAGTTGCGCGCCAGCACCGCCACCTTGTCGCCCTGGGCGACGCCGATGCGCGCCAGGCCGGCGGCCAGGCGGCTGACCAGGGCGTCGAACTCGGCGTAGGTCCATTGCGTGTCGCCGCAGACCACGGCGGACTTGGCGGGCAGGCGCTGCGCGGTGCGGCGCAGCGCGTCGGCGATGGTCTGGCGGCGGACCACGGGGTGGACGGAAGCGGTCATGGCGGGTCTCCTGTCGGCGGATGGCTTGCGCACGGATTCTGACCGTTGCGGCCGCTGCATGCTGTCACATTTGCCGGTGGCCGCACCTCTGGCTTGGCGAAGACCCACGGCTATCATGGCCCCATGAACCCCGTGAACGCTGCAAACGATACCCTGGGCCGCTGGGGCCGGGGCCTGCGCGCTAGCTGGAACGCCTGGTGGCACACCCTGTTCGTGGGCGCCCAGATCCTGGTGCTGGCGCTGTCGCCGGCCAGTTACCGCGCGCCCACGCACCGCCAGGCGGTGCTCGGCAGCCTGTACCGCGCCACCGCGCCGCTGCTCACCTGGTTCCTGGTGCTCTCGGCGCTGGTGAGCCTGGTGCTGATCCGCATCGTGGTGGCCACGGCCTACAGCTACGGCCTGTCTCAGTACGCGCTGGAGGTGCTGGTGCGCACGCTGGTGCTCGAACTCATTCCGCTCTACGTGGCCATGTTCGTGGCGGTGCGCTACGCGATGCCGGGCGCGCAGGAGGTGCGCAAGCAGCTGGCGCTGCAGCAGCGCGAGGGCAGCCTGCCGGAGCGGCAGTCGCTGCTGGCCAACCAGCTGCTGCCGCGCGCGCTGGGCAGCATGTTCTCGGTGCTGCTGCTCGCGGGCCTGAGCTCGGTGGTGGCGCTGGTGCTGACCTACCTCACGGTCTACGGCTTCTCGCCGTGGGGGCTGCCGGGCTACACGCGCGCCGTGGGCGGCGTGTTCTCGCCGGCGGTCACGCTGATCTTCGGCCTCAAGACCGTGTTCTTCAGCCTCGCGGTGGCCGTGGTGCCGCTGGCCGGAGCGGCGCAGGCCGACCGCGACGGCCGCTACAGCCGGCGCAGCGACATGAGCGAATTTGCCCGCCTGTTCTCGGTGGTGCTGCTGATCGAGGTGGTGTCGCTGGTCGGCAACTACTATTGACACCATGAACCCCACGCCCCCTCCGCCACCGCCGCCCGAAGCCCCGCCGGTGAAGAACCTGGAATTCAAGGCCGGGCTGCTGCTGATGCTCATGGCCGTGCTGCTCGTAGGCTCGGCGGGCTACATCCTGTTCGCGCGCGGCGTGCTCGAACCCACGCAGCGCCTGGTGCTGATCTCCGACGATTCCGAGGGCGTGGTCGTGGGCATGGACATGACCTTCGCTGGCTTCGCCATCGGGCGCGTGGCGCGCATCGAATTGGGCGACGACGGCAACGCGCGCATCCTGATCGACGTGCCGCGCAAGGACGCGAAATGGCTGCGCACCTCCAGCATCTTCACCATGGAGCGGGGCCTGGTGGGCGGCACGCGCATCCGCGCCTACAGCGGCGTGCTCGAAGACCCCGCCTTGCCCGACGGCGCCGAGCGCACCGTGCTGCGCGGCGACACCGCGGCCGAGATCCCCAAGCTGGCCGCCAGCATGCGCGATGTGCTCGACAACCTGGCCGCGCTCACGGCCAGCGACGGCGCGGTCGCCGGCACCCTGGGTGGCGTGAAGGTGGCCACCGAGCGCCTCCAGGGGCCGCACGGCGGCCTGGGCGTGCTGATGGGGAACGACGAGGACGCGAAGAAGCTCGTCGCCACCATCGACCGCACCAATGCCCTGCTGCTGCGCGCGGACTCGCTGGCCCGGCGGCTGGACAGCCTGGCCGCCAATGCCGACCGCCAGGTCTTCGGCCAGGGAGGCGCACCTGGCGAGGCCGGCCTGGTGGGCGATGCGCGCGCGACGGTGCAGCAGCTCAACGGCCTGCTGGCGGAGACGCGCACCAGCCTCAAGAAGGTGGACGCGGTGCTGGTGGAGGTGCAGGGCATCGCCGGCAACACGCGCGAGGCCACCAGCGACCTGGGTTACCTGCGCGGCGAGGTCGAGGCCAGCCTGCGCAAGGTGGACTCGATGATCAACGACATCAACCGCAAGTGGCCCTTCGCCCGCGACACGGAGTTGAAGTTGCCATGACGCCGCGTTTTTTTCTCCTCGCATGCGCTGTCGTGGCATTGACCGCTTGCGGCAGCAAGCCCCCCACGCCCGAATGGCAGCTGAACGCCAAGGACGGCAGCGAGCGCGCGGCCGAGGCCTGGTTGCGCGGTGACTCGGCCGTCGAGGCCGCGGAGTTCGCGCGCGTGCGCCGCGAGCTCACGAGCACCGGCCGGCCCGATCTGCTGGCGCGCGCCGAGCTGCTGCGTTGTGCCACGCGCGTGGCCGCGCTGGTGTTCGAGCCTTGCACCGGTTTCGAGGCGCTCGCGCCCGACGCGGCACCGGCCGAGCAGGCGTATGCGCGCTACCTCGCGGGCAATGCGCAGCCGGCCGATGCGACCCTGCTGCCCGAGGCGCAGCGCGCGCTGCTGGGCGGCGGGTCGCCCGAAGCCGCCCTGGCCGGCGTGAAGGATCCTTTGTCGCGGCTGGTGGCGGCCGGCGTGCTGCTGCGCAGCGGCCGCGCCACACCGGCCGTGCTCACGCAGGCGGTGGACACCGCCTCGGCGCAGGGCTGGCGCCGCCCCCTGGGGGCCTGGCTCGGCCTGCAATTGCAACGCGCCCAGGCCGCGGGCGCCACCGAAGAGGCGGCGCGCCTGCAGCGGCGCATCGACCTCGTGTTGGGCACCGCCGTGCGCTGAGCGCCTGCGGGGGCCCGTTCTTCCCGAAAAGGAGAAACCCCATGCAGACAATGACCTTCACCGTCCACATCCAGGCACCGCGCGAGCGGGTGTGGAACACCATGCTCGATGCCGACAGCTACCGCGAATGGACCCGCCCTTTCATGGAGGGTTCGTACTACGAAGGCTCGTGGGACGAGGGCGCCACCATCCGCTTTCTCTCACCCAGCGGCGAGGGCATGGTGGCCACCATCGAGCGCAACCAGCCGCACGAGTTCATCTCGATCCGGCACCTGGGCTTCGTGGCCCACGGCAAGGACGACACCACCAGCGAGGCCGTGACCTCGTGGGCCCCGGCCCACGAGAACTACCGCTTCGAAGCCGTGGGTGGGGGCACGCAGCTCACCGTCGAGCAGGACATGCTGGACGACTATGTGCCGATGATGGAAGCCGCGTGGCCCAAGGCGCTGGAGGCCCTGCGCGCCTTGTGCGAGGCCAAAGCCTAATCCACCTTGCCGATCTTCTGCACCACGGCCGCCATGGCCTTGGCGTCGCTCTGCACGAACTTGTCGAAGTCCGCCGCGTCCTGGAACTGGAACGAGGTGCCGGCGGTGGTCATCACCTGGACCGTCTTCGGGTCCTGCGCGGCCATGCGCGCAGCCTCGCGCAGCTTGTTCACCACCGCGGGTGGGGTGCCCGCCGGCACGAAGATGCCCGCCCACTGCGAGTAGTTGATGGGCACACCGAGCTCCCGGAAGCTCGGCACATCCGGCAGCAGGGCGAGGCGGCCCTCGCCCCAGTGCGCGAGCGCGCGCAGCTTGCCGGCCTTGATCTGACCCACCGCGCTGGCCGGCCCTGTGGCCACGGCATCGACCTGGCCGCTGAGCATGCCCAGGATGGCCGGGCCGGCGCCGGTGTAAGGCACGTGCAGCATGTAGCTGCCGGTGGCGGCCTTGAGCTGTTCCATGGGCACGTGCATGGTGCCGTAGTTGCCCGATGAACCGAAGGTGATGCGGCCCGGGTGGGCCTTGGCGTGCGCGATGAACTCGGCATACGTCTTCCAGGGGCTGTCCGCGCGCACCACCAGCACCGTGGGGTCGGCCGTCATGCGGGCGATGGGCAGCAGCTGCGAGAGTTCGAACATCGGCGCGCGGCCAAGGATCTTGTCGGCCTCGGGCAGCACCACGATGGAGGACAGCGCCATCAACACGTTGTAGCCATCGGGCGCGGCCTTGGCCACCTGCGCCATGCCGATGCCGCCGCCCGCACCGGCGCGGTTGACCACCACCACCGACTGGTTGAGGTGGCGCGCCATGGCCTCGGCCACCGGGCGGCCCACCACGTCGGCCACCCCGCCGGGCGGGAAGGGCACGACCATGGTCACGGGTTTGCTGGGGTAGGCGTCCTGCGCCTGGGCCAGGCCCAGGGTGGCGGCCAGCGCCAGCGCGAGGCTGCACAGTCTGAGTGCGGTTCGGTTCATCCTGTTTGTCTCCTGTCGTTGGTTGCGGGGCTCAGACGAAGCGGTTCTGCAGCGTGCCGATGCCGTCGATCTCGATGCGCACCACGTCGCCGCTTTTCAGGAAGGTGGGCGGCGTCATGCCCAGGCCCACGCCGGCCGGCGTGCCGGTGGCGATCACGTCGCCGGGGTAGAGCGTGATGCCGCGAGAGATGGTCTCGATCAGCGTGGGGATGTCGAAGATGAGGTCTTCGGTGCGGCCGTCCTGGCGCGGCTCGCCGTTGACCCAGCAGCGCACGCGCGTGTGCTGGCCATCGAGCTCGTCGGCCGTGACGATCCACGGACCCATGGGGCAGAAGGTGTCGAAGCTCTTGCCCATGTCCCACTGCTGGTGGCGCATCTGCACGTCGCGCGCGGTGACGTCGTTGACGATGGTGTAGCCGTAGATGTGCTTCATGGCATCGGCCTTGGCGATGTTCTTGCCGCCGGTGCCGAGGACCACGGCCAGCTCGGCTTCGTAGTCGATCTGGGGCGAGATGTCGTCGCCGGGCAGCACCACATCGGCGCCGTCGGCGATCACGCATTCGGGCACCTTGGTGAAGACGATGGGCCAGACGGCGGGGTTGGCGTTGTTGTTCTTGAACACCGAGCCTTGCAGTTCCTTGGCGTGCTCGTGGTAGTTGCGGCCCACGCACCAGAGGTTGCGCCGGGGCAGGGGCAGCGGGGCGTCGAGCTTCACGTCGGCCAGTTTCAGCGCCGCGCCGGTGGTGGCGGGCAGGGGCTGGCCGGCGGCCGCAGCCTCGATCAGCGGCAGCACGCCGCGCTGGGCATCGGCGGGGTTCAGGGCGAGGGGGGTAACGGTCTGGCCGTCGGCCGAAACGAGGCCGACCTGGCGTTGGCCCTGATGAACGAAAGTGGCGAGGCGCACGCAAACTCCTTGTTGAAATCCAGATGAAATACCAAAAAATACCAATTGGTACCAGAGCCATGATGGTAGGCGATGAGAGCGGTTTTAGACCTGGGGAAATCACCTAATTGGTATGGTGTTGCCTGATTGGTCTGTTTTGGTACATTCGTCACCCATGAGCATGTCAACGCCTTTGCGCGAATCGATCCTGGACCAGCTGCGCTCGGGGCATTGGCGCGCCGGTGACCGTCTGCCGACCGAGCGCGAGCTCTCGGAGCGGTTCGGTGTGAGCCGCACCACGGTGCGCAAGGCTTTGCTGGAGCTGAAGCAGCAGGGCCTGATCGAGCAGACCGTGGGCAGTGGCACCTATGTGGCCGAGCAGGTGGGGGCGCGGTTGGGTCAGCGGGTGCAGCAGGACTCGTCGCAGCACACGAGCCCGGCCGAGTTGATGGAGGCGCGGCTGGCGATGGAGCCGGCGATCATCGACATGGCGATCCGCAACGCGAACCAGGCGGATCTGCAGCGCATGGAGGCCTGTTGCGCCAACGCGGAGGCCGCCGAGACGCTGGAGGCTTTCGAGCATTGGGACGCGGAGTTGCACCAGGCGATCGCGGACGCGGCGCACAACAGTTTCGTGGCGAATGTGTTCACGCTGATGAAGACGGTGCGGGCGCAGGGGGACTGGGGGCAGCTCAAGAAGAAGAGCGTCACGTCGGAACGCCGGTTGGCCTATCAGGCCGAGCACCGCGCGATCGTGGGGGCGCTGCGGGATCGGGATGCGGTGCGCGCGCGTGAGTTGACCTTGGCGCATCTGCTGCATGTGCGGCAGAACCTTTTGGGGTACTAAGTCCATTCCCCGGCGCTCCGCTCCGCAGAACGTCTCACCCTCGCATCAATGGCAAGAGCGTTCCGCAACGGGCGAGGGTGACCGCGGGACGCGGATTTTGGCGTTCCTGTCCCTTGCCGCCCTGGAGCTGGCGATGAGTGGATGAACTGGAGCGATCGACCCTTTCACTGATCTTTGTAACGGGACTCCTTGCTTGAGGTGCATCGGGCGGTGGTGACAACCATGGCTTTTGATCGTGGAACTCGCCAACGTGTGCTTTTCGTGTGTATGGGTCCCGTCCACGGGGCCAACCATTTGAAAGGACCGTCATGATCCCGACGATTTCCCGAAGCATGATCTTCCACAAAGACAGCTCGTTCGAAAATAACAACTCTGTTAAAGGCAATCAGACTTTGCCAGAGCAAAAGAGAGAAAGCCATGACGCCATTCTGCAAATCACCGATCAAGGGCAGGACCGAAAAGAATTGTCCACTCTCGATAACGCAGTATTGAGTACCAACAATGTGTCTGACACTGTTAACGAAATCGAGACGGCACTGGGTGCAAGTTGGAGCGACACGCTGAAGGTCGCTCTCGCGCAGACAATCAAGGATGCTGTGGTCACTTTCGGGGCGTCTTGCGTGGGGTTCTCGGTGCAAACCGCACTCAAATACCTGCTTGCTGCCTCGGGTGGGATCGGCGCTGGGGTTGGTGTTGGGGTTGTGGTCACGTTGCTCAATATGGGTTGCGCGATATACCAAGGTCAGCGCCTGGGCATGTGTGGCGGTACGATGGGGCGTGTGATCGGTGGCTGCATCGGGAGCTTTGTCGGTATCGCTCCGGGGCTCTCCAGCCTTTTGACCACTTATGGCGATGCAGAAAAAATGACCAAGGAGGCCATAGGATTGGTAACCTCCACCGCTTATTCCATCAGCCGTGATGCCTTCAATACCCATGGGAAAGCGTATGTCCCGAAGCTCAGTGGGTCACCCAATGTGGTGACCTGCACCGACGAGGGGACGTTGGAGTTCAATCGCAAAGCGCTCAAGCGTCTGACCGTCAACACATTCGCCTACGGTGGACTTTCTTACGCCAGTGCGGGCTTTGGCGAAAACGCCGTGCCCATGCTGAAAAACCCGGAGGCCAGTTGGTCCGAATTCTTGGTGGAATCTCTCAAGGTGGCTGGCCTGCGTTCAGGGATCGAGGGGGCGGATGCTTTCATCGGCAATGTCACGCAAAAAGTGTTTTTCCCCGAAGTGAAAAAAACGAATCCGGAGGCTGACACTGCGAAACAATTTTTCGACAATACGACGCTTCGCGTCGCTTTGAATCAGATCACGTCCTTGACTGGCCTGAAAAGCAATGCTTGGGGTTCGGGCGCCGTGAACACCCTCACGGAGGGGCGCAGCGCTTTGGTGGGCACGGGAGATGCCGTAGAGAAAAAATATCAGTTTCAATTGAGAGACGATGATGTTCCCAACAAAGTCTGAGTTCGATTTTTTTACCCATGTGGCAAAGATCGCTGAACTGCTTGGCTCATCTTCCGTGGCGGTTCCAGCGGGTTGTCTGCCTGAAGCGAAGGCATCCTTTGTAATCGATGAGTGCCCGATCGACATAATTTGTGCGCCGGAAAAATCATCGCTGGGTATTTTTCGCTGTGCCTTTGGTGCGCCTCCATCGACATCTTTTTTGCAGTCCTATGGCTCTCTGTTGAGGTTCAATTTCCAGCACTACTCACCGGGGGGATGTTCAACGTTCGGTCTGGATCCCGCCACTGGCCATGTGATGTTTCATAGTGAATTGCTGTTGGAGATGCTGACGCCACAAATGACGCTGGACTACATGGCGGGCGTCGCTGCCATGCGTCGACTTTGGCGCGAAGGTCGCCTTTGATTTCCAACGTGCTGCACGAAAACTTTTGATTTGTGAATTCTTCCATTGCCCTTCTCTCCAATTATTTCGGCTTTTACCCACCCGAGGAGCCTGTATCTATCGCTACGCAGTTCGGAAGATATATCCCGCCGTCCATTCATGATGAGCGGCGACAGCATGTCAATCAATTCCAAGAGCACATCCGTGCGAGCGTGCAGTCAGGCTCAGTATTCCTCGTGCCGGAGGAGATACTTTCATCTGTCGGTCGAACTGACGGCCAATGCTGGTTGCTGGATCAATCCCGCTCCATCAGCACGGAGATCGATGTGTACACCGCCATCATTTTTCTCAAGCACTATGGTGACGCGCATACGTTCAAGCTGTACGGTGCAAATTGGCCTGGGTTGACCGCATTTGCCTTAATGAATGCAACGGTATCCAACGAGTCGAACGGAGAGCTTCTTGACACGCTCGCTGAATCCGTGATCCTCAAGGCCGATCAACTGAACTTCGAGATCGAAGCGAAGGCCGATTTGGCGAGCACATGCGCTGGGGCTCTGTGTCAGTTGTTGTTGCTGGCCCATGTCACGGAGCAGATCTCCGCCGGCCATCCAATCTTTGAAAAGCTCCAAAAACTGCACATCCCGAGAATTTGGCGAGGCTCCTTGAGTGAAGCGTCGGCTCAATGTCTGGAGCAATTGAAGGAACAAGACAGCTTTCGCGGGCAGGTTGCTAGGTTGATCCAGCTGTTTTGATCGCGCGCCAGACGGCATGCTCGGAGGGGTCTGTTCGCTCGGTGGCGGGTGCAAATGGAGCTGGCGCTGGTGAGGGCGCGAGTGGAGTACCGACGTCACCTGCATCGCCACCGACGGCGGCTGGCCGCGCCTGGTGCTCCCGCTGTCGCGGAGCCGATCAATCGCCCCAGCGGCTCCGCAGAAAAACAGCCCTCAGGGCATTCCCCCCAACACCCCCAAGGCAAAGGGAAGACTCACGATCCCCAGCAAGGTGGACAAGGTGACCAGCCCCGCCACATAAGGCCCGTTGTAGCCCATGCGCGCCGCCAGCACATAACAGCTCGACGCGGTCGGCACCGCGGAGAACATCAGCAACACCGTGGTCTGCGTCGGGTCCAGACGGAACAGCTTCGCCAGACCAAACGCCAGCAAGGGCATGCCCAGGTGCTTGCAGGCCAGCACCATGCCACCCAGCAGCTTGGCCGACGCCAGCATGCCGAACTGCATGCCTGCGCCGGCAGCGAGCAGGCCCAAGGCCAGCGAAGCCTGGCCGATGCGGTTCACCGTCGGCTCCAGCCAGAACGGAATCGAGAACCCCAGCAGGTTGGCGATCAGGCCGCCGAGCGTGCCGATGATCAGCGGATTGCGCAGCAGCTCGCGCCCAAAACCCTTGTTCGCGTGGCGCGCCATCGGCCAGACCGCACCCACGTTGAACAGCGGCACACACACGCCGATCAGCACCGCGATCATCAGCAGGCCTTGCGGGCCGGCCACCTTGTCGGCCAGGGCCAGGGCGATGAACGAATTGAAACGGAAACCCACCTGCGCGCTCGCGGCGTGCAGCCGCACGTCCAGCTTCGGGCCCAGCCAGGGCCAGTGCGGCAGCGAATAACTCAGCGCGATGCCCAGCAGACCCAGCGTGATGCCCGCGCCCATCAGGCTGGAGGCCGCGCTCAGGTCCAGCGGGCTTTTCACGATCGAGTGGAACAGCAGGACCGGGAACAGGAAGTAGTACACCAGACTCTCGACCTGCTCCCACACCTTGCGGTTGAGCGCGGTGAAGCGGCAGACGAGGTACCCGCAAAAAATCAGCGAGAAATCGGGGAAGAGAAGCTGGGCGAAATTCACCGCCCGAGCATAGCCGCAGGCCGGTGCCGTTTCCGGGTTAATACGTATGTAGTCTCCCCATGTTCACTTCGGGCCACCCCGTCTAAAGTGCGGGGCTGGTCAGGGTGGACCGGGCGGTTAGCATGGGCGCCACCCTGGAATTTTTTCGATGTTTCAACGTCAAGGAGTACACGTCATGGTTTCTCGTCGTCAGCTGGTTGCGATCGGTCTGGCCACCGCCTCGGTGGCCGTGGCAGGCAGCGCCTGGGCACAGGCCTACCCCAACAAGATCATCAAGTTGCAAGTGCCCTTCGCACCGGGCGGCACGACGGACATCATCGCGCGCGTCATGTCCGACTCCCTGGGCAAGGCCCTGGGCCAGAGCATGGTGGTCGAGAACAAGGCCGGTGGCGGCGGTGTGGTCGGCGCGACCGAATTGGCCCGCACGCCGGCCGACGGTTACGTGCTGGGCATGGCCACGGTGTCCACCACCGCCGCCAACCCGGCGATCAACGACAAGATCCCGTACAACACGCTCACGGACTTCACGCCCATCATCAACATCGCCGCCACGCCCAACGTGATCGCGGTGCACCCCAGCTTCCCGGCCAAGGACTACAAGTCCTTCGTCGCCGAGCTCAAGAAGAACCCCGGCAAGTACAGCTACTCCAGCTCGGGCACCGGCGGCATCGGCCACCTGCAGACCGAGCTTTTCAAGAGCCTGACCAACACCTTCATCACCCACATTCCGTACCGTGGCGCGGGCCCGGCGCTCAACGACACCGTGGGCGGCACCGTGCCCATCATCTTCGACAACCTGCCCTCGGCGCTGCCCTTCATCAAGTCGGGCCGCCTGGTCGCCATCGTGGTGGCCGCACCGCAGCGCCTGGCCGTGCTGCCCGACGTGCCGACCTTCAAGGAAGTCGGCCTGGAGCCGGTGAACCGCATGGCCTACTACGGCCTGATCGGTCCCAAGGGCCTGCCGCAGGAGGTGGTGGACAAGGTCTACAACGCGACCAAGCAGGCCCTGACCGACCCGGCCGTGAAGAAGCGCATCGAGGACACCGGCTCGCTGGTCGTGGGCAACACGCCGGCCGAGTTCACCGCGCAGATCAAGGCCGAGTTCGAGGTCTACAAGGAAGTGGTCGCCAAGCAGAAGCTCAAGCTGGAGTGATGGACCAGGCCCTGGCATCGGCCAGCGAAGGCATCGCCGGGGCCTTCATCGACAGTCTCTGGCTGGAGGAAGGCCTCTCGCGCAACACGCTCGACGCCTACCGGCGCGACCTCGTGCTGCTCGGCCAGTGGCTGGCCGGGCGCGGCAAGACCCTGCCCGAGACCAGCGAGGCCGACCTGAACCAGTACTTCAGCGACCGCCACGCCGAAACCCGCGCCACCACCGCCAACCGGCGGCTCACGGTGTTCAAGCGCTATTTCCGCTGGGCGCTGCGCGAGCGCGCCATCCAGGCCGATCCCACGCTGCGCCTGGTGCCCGCGCGCCAGCCGCTGCGCGTGCCCAAGACCATGTCCGAGGCCCAGGTGGAGGCGCTGCTGAACGCGCCCGACGTGGGCACGCCCCTGGGTCTGCGCGACCGCTGCATGCTCGAACTCATCTACGCCAGCGGCCTGCGCGTGAGCGAGCTGGTCACGCTCAAGACCTGGCACGTGGGCATGAACGAGCACGTGCTGCGCATCACCGGCAAGGGCAACAAGGAGCGCCTGGTGCCCTTCGGCCAGCTGGCGGGGCAGTGGCTGCAGCGCTACCTGGGCCAGGCGCGCGGCGAGATCCTCCACGGCCAGCAGAGCGAAGACCTGTTCGTCACCTCGCGCGGCTCGCGCCCGGGCGAGGCCATGACGCGCGCGATGTTCTGGCACCTGGTGAAGAAGTACGCGCTGCAGGCCGGCATCACCTCGCCGCTGTCGCCCCACACGCTGCGCCATGCCTTTGCCACCCATCTGCTCAACCACGGCGCCGACCTGCGCGCGGTGCAGATGCTGCTCGGCCACGCCGACATCTCCACCACCACGATCTACACCCATGTGGCCCGCGAGCGCCTCAAGAGCATCGTGGCTCAGCACCACCCACGCGGTTGAAGCTCATCAGAGCGGCTTGAGCACCAGGCCGACCACCAGGCCGTTGCGCGTGACGGTGATGGCGCCGGGCTGCATGCCCATGGCGTCCACGGCGGCCAGGTCCTTGGCGGTCAGTTCGTGCACCACCACCTCTTTCAGCGACTGGTCCGCCAGCAGGGGCGCGTAGGCATTGAGCATCTCCACCACCCGGGGCTGCAGGGTGGGGAAGTCGAGCCGGGCCAGGCGCAGGTCATGGGCGCGCAGGGTGCGGTCGCTGGCTTCGTAGCGCAGGCCGAACTCCACGTCGAAACGGCCCTGGTGTGCCCGGTTGAGCGCCGGGCCGGCGGCCTCCACGGCCATCTCGGCGCGCAGGCGGTTCTGCTCGGGCAGCAGCCGCAGGCGCGGGGTCTGCAGGTCCAGGTTGAGCAGGCCTTGCACCGGGTAGCGGCGGGGGAAGCGCTGCGCCACCGCCTGTTGCATCTGCTCGAGCGAGACCGGGTAGCCCGCCGGCTGGTCGGGCCGGTCTTCGGTGTCGGCCGCCAGGCCCAGCGCCGGGCCGCCGAGCGCCAGCGGAAGGGAGAAGAGGAGAAGGGTTCTGCGTCGCATGGGTACCGGTTGGAGCCCAAGGCGCGCCGCAGGTTCAGGGCAAGTCGTCTCTATTTGTAGAAGGCTTCCACCGTGCCCTTGAGCTGGATCAGCAGCGGGTTGCCCTTGCGGTCCAGGGTCTTGCCCGAAGGCACCTTCACCCAGCCGGCGCTGATGCAGTACTCGGTCACGTCGAAGCGTTCCTTGCCGTTGAAGCGGATGCCGATGTCGTGTTCGAACACGGCGGCCACGTGGTGCGGGCTGCGCGGGTCGATGGACAGGTGGTCGGGCAGGGGTGGGCGGTTGGGGGTGGAGGCGGTAGCGTCGTTCATGGGGGAGATTGTCGGTCAACCGCCGAGGCCGGCAAAGACGTTCTGCACGTCCTCGTTCGCGTCCAGCGCGGCGAGGAAGGCCTCCACCTCTTCCAGGTGCTCGGCGCTCAGGCTGGCCGGGTCGATCGGGTTCCTGGGCTTGTAGCCCAGCTTGGACGACAGCACCGTGAAGCCCTGCGCTGGCAGGGCCCGGCTCACCAGGTCCAGGTCGGTCGGGTCGGTCAGGAACACCGTCACGCCTTCCTCGTGGCCGGGGTGGAAGTCCTGTGCGCCGGCCTCGATGGCGGCCACTTCGGGGTCCGCGTCCTTGCGGGTGGGTTCGGCTTCGATCATGCCCACGTGGTCGAAGTCCCAGGCCACCGTGCCCGAGCTGCCCAGTTGCCCCTTGCGGAACAGCACCCGCATTTCCGAGGCCGCTCGGTTGACGTTGTCGGTGAGGCATTCCACCATCACCGGCACGCGGTGCGGTGCGAAGCCTTCGTAGACCACATGTTCGTAGTGCACGGCCTCGCCCGTGAGGCCGGCGCCCTTCTTGATCGCGCGGTCCAGCGTGTCCTTGGGCATCGACACCTTGCGCGCCTGCTCCATCACCAGCCGCAGCCGGGCGTTGGAGGCCGGGTCGGCGCCGTGCCGGGCGGCGATCACGATGTCCTTGACCAGCTTGCCGAAGAGCCGCCCTTTGGCGTTCGCCGCGAGGTCCTTGTGTTTGGCTTTCCACTGTGCGCCCATGGCGTGTTCCTTTTGGTGATGGTGGCGTTGACCGGCGAGCTTAGCGGCTGGCCGACGGGTTGGGGGTGCGCTCGAAGCGGTAGAACAGGTTGGGTTCGGACAGCACGTAGAGCGCGTTGTCGGGGCCGACGGCCAGGCCCTCGGGTTGCGGCACCTTGCGCTGGAGCCCATTAAACCCCCGCCAGAGCGGCAGCATGCCGATGGGCTGACCGTCGGGCGCGTACTCCACCACCAGGGCCGACTCGTCGCTGAGCAGCAGCAGGTGGCCGGTGGGCTCGTGCAGGGTGAGGGAAGAGAGGTCGCTCATGAAGAGCGAGGCCGCGCTGGACGACTTCCATTCGCTGATGTCGATGTTGAAGCCGGTGGAGGCGTTGAACACGTCCAACCCGCGGATGACCAGCACGCGCAGGGGCAGCTTCTCCTTCACCACGAACAGGCGGTCCTGCTCGCTGTCCCAGGACACCCCCTCGAAGCTGCTGTTGTGCACGCTGTCGATGCGGATGCCCAGGCTGGACTTGCCGGTGACCGAGACGCGCGAAGTCTGCGGCCCGATCTGCACCCAGTACATGCTGTGGCTGTCCTCGTCGGAGATCACGTAGGTGTCGCCCTGCACGTAGGTGATGCCCTCGGGGTCCTTCGCGCCCTGGAGTTCGATGATGCGCAGCAGCCGCCCATCGGTGGTGAGCTCGGCGATCTGCGGCGGGCGGTTGATCACCGTGAACAGGGTGCCGGTTTCCGAGTTGAAGGTGAGCCCCGAGGCGTTGCGCGACAGGCCCTCGATCGGAGCGCCTTCCACCGCCACCCGGTAGCCCGGCAGCCAGAGGGAGGAGCCTTCCCATTGCGCCGCGTTGACGGAGGTGCTGAGCCAGTAGTAGCCCAGGGCCAGCACCTTGAAGTACCAGATGCAGAGGAAACCGATGCCGGCCAGCGCCGTCCAGAGACAGGGTTTGCAGATTTTTACGCGGGCCATCGCACCGAGTTTAGTGGGCGGCCCCGGTAGGATGCCCTCTCTGTTTCACCCTTTCAAGCACAGGAGCGCACCATGGAGACCCAGGAACTGCACCGAGGCCGCCTGATCGACCACATCCAGCTCGTCGTCAAGGACCTGCCCGCCAGCCAGGCCTTTTACGAAGCCGTTTTCAAGGCGCTGAAGGTGCCCATGAGCGGCAAGGGCGACAACTACTTCTGGGCCGACGAACTGTTCGTCTCCACGGCCGACAGCGAAGCCGCGGACGGCCAGCTGACCGGCCGGCACCACCTGGCCTTCCAGGCGCAGGACCGGGCCATGGTCGATGCGTTCCACCAGGCCGCACTGGCCGCCGGGGGAAAGGACCACGGCGCACCCGGCGAGCGCAAGTACCACCCAGGCTACTACGCCGCTTTCGTGATCGACCCGGACGGCAACAACATCGAGGCCGTGTACCACGGCGAAGCGAAACGCAGCGCGCCCTCGGTGAAGGTCACGTTCTAGGCTTGCCGCCCGTGCGGCGGCGGCACTGAATCGCCATCACCGCCAGCTCCGCGCCCAGATCACCGAGTTCCGCGATCAGCCAGCCCAGGGCCTCGATGGCATCCGAGTCCACCGAACCGTCCTCGATCTGCGGCGCCGACGTGGCCAGCAGATGGCCGATGGCGCCCATGCCCATGTGCAGCGCCCGGGCGATGCTTTCCGCGTTCTGCCCCGCCGCGGCGACGATCGCATGGTCCGACTTGGCGTAGTCGGCATTTCCTTGACCGTCCTTTTGAAGGCGGGGCAACTGGCGCAACAGATCGCGCATGGGGCGAGCGCTTGCGCTGATGTCCGGCAAGAAGGCTGTCTTTTGCATGCCGCAAGTTTGGGTCGGCTGGTTTCGCGAGTCCACAGACGTTGAATCTACATGGCCCGTGTCCAGCGCGGGCACCTGGTCCCGCCAGCAGGCCGATGGCAGTACCGGGGCGCGATCACGGCATCGGTCACGTTGTGCCGATCAAGCGGCCGAGGGCTTCTTCTCGATGGGGTTGGCGGTCAGCCCCTCCGCCGGATACGCCCGCATGAATTCGCGCGCTTTCTCCGGATGGGCCGCGCTCAGCCAGGCGCCATACGAACCTTCGTTCAAGATCGCCAACATGCGCTTTTCGCTGCCCGGTTGCCCGTAACGGTGCATCAGCGCGTGGCTGTTGGCGTTCACCGTGAGCAGGCAGAAACTGACGATCACCTCGCCTTCCGCCCCGGTCCAGCACTCCCACAGACCGGCCACGCCCATGGGTTTGCCGTCCACCCGCGCGACACGCGTGGGCACGGCTTTGCCGCTGCGCAGGTCGTCTTCCTGAAACGCCATCATGGGCACGATGCAACGCTGCGCACCCAGCCAGGCGCCGCGAAAGTTGTTGGACGTGCTCGCGGTCTCCGAGCGTGCGTTGACCAGCTTGGTCGAACGCAGTTTGGCGTCGGAAGCGGATTTCACCCAGGGCGGGACCAAGCCGAACTGCCCCACGACGAGCTCGCGCACGATCGCGCCAGGGTGCGGGTGTTCGGCGCCTTCGGCCGAAGGCGGTGCAGGTTGGTTGCGGATGAAAACGCCAGGGCGGCGGGGCCAAACCTGGCGACCCACCGCGGTGTCGCTCGGCGCGTCGACGTCAAAAATATCCCGATACAGGTGGTCGGGGCGCAGGCATTCGTATTGGGAGCTCATGGCGAGAATGTTAGACCGAGCGCTTCGGCGTTTTGTCGGTGTACGCGGGTGATGGCCCCGCTGCCGATCCAACACCCAAAAAAAGCGGCTGGCTGTTGCCACATTCCGCAAGAGATACCCAAGCACTGGCTCCTGCGGACGGTTTCGCCGCCCGCTGAGATTCACGTTGAACGACCGCTTCGGGCCCGCTCGAGCCTGAGCTAGCATGCTGCTTTCGGCCAGAAGCGGACGCCGCCGGCTTTCAATTTGCGGGCGAAATTCGCCTGAAGGCTTCCATGAAATACACCGTAGTCAAGCCTCACTTGAGTGAGTTTCCAAATCCCATGCGGTTGAACGCCGGTGACAAGTTTTCGGTCGGCGAAGTCTATGAAGGCCCTGAAGAATGGGCCCATTGGTACTTGTGCAGTGCACCCGGACAAGAGCCTGGGTGGGTGCCTATGCAAGTCATCTTGCTGCAAGATGATGGGAGTGGTGTGGCCGCGATGAACTACACCGCCCAGGAGCTGGATGTCACGGTAGGGGAAATCGTTGAGGGCGGAAGAAGGCTGAACGGATGGGTGTGGTGCTCTTCCATCACGACCGACAAAGAAGGATGGGTGCCAGAAGACAACTTGCAGACGGCAACGCCGTGAGCATGTAGTAGAGGTGGTGTCTCAGCATATTGGCGCCGGGCCCATCAGCGACTTTGGAGCTACCGATCTCCGCGCCTCGAGGCTGACTTTCAGACATCGAGCCATGCAAAGCGGATGACTGCAAGCGCAGCGTCGAGAGGAGCGCCGGATGAGGCTCGTCGGTCGATCACTCTGCGTCGCAAAGTTCCACAACTCTGCCGGCCTTCTGAATTGCTTTTCGCCCAGAGGGGGCCGCGCGTGCCATAGTAGAAGTCAACTCGTTTTTGCAGCCCGAGGTAGTGTGTTTGCTGCCCACAAATGTGTCTGCACAACGCAGTCGCGTTCGCTGTTGACTCACCGCAAGTTACCGAGACTCTGACATGACGCCCTCCACCCCGCCACGCCGCTTCACGATGATCCGCGGCTTTCATCTGGCCGACTTCATCACACTGGGCAATGCAGCCTGCGGCGTGTTGTCAGTGTTCCTGGCCATGATGTACATGGCCAGCGGCTCGCTCACGCACTTTCTGCTGTCGGCCTCAATGACACCGCTGGCCTTCGTCTTCGACGTCTGCGACGGGAAGGTGGCGCGCTGGCGGCATCAGCATTCGCCGCTGGGCCGCGAGCTTGATTCTCTGGCCGACGTCATCTCCTTCGGCGTCGGACCGGCAGCGCTGGGCTTTGCCGCGGGGCTGCAGGGCGGTTGGGACATCGTCATCCTGTGCTACTTCGTCTGCTGCGGCGTCAGCCGGTTGGCGCGCTTCAACGTCACGGCCGAAGGTCTGACCACCGACTCGGGCAAGGTGGCTTACTTTGAAGGCACGCCGATCCCCACGAGCGTGATCCTCACTGGGGTGCTGTCCTGCGCCGCGTGGCAGAGTGCGCTGAGTACGCAACTGTGGGGCGGAGTGTGGCAACTCGGGCCCTGCCAGCTACATCCCATGAGCCTGTTGTTCGCACTCTCAGGCACGGCCATGATCAGCAAGACCCTGCGCATCCCAAAGTTCTGACTGAGGCCAGCCATGCGTCGCACTGATGATCCCGGTGGCGATACAGCATGCCGTCGGGCCGAGGGAGTTACCTCAAACGGTCTCCGCAGCGCGTCACGGCTCAATCGCACAGGGCAGGACTGGGCTGTCGATGCCTCCATCTGAGAGGCACCGTGCTGGTGACCCCGCAATGACCTTCAGCACGACGTCGTTGAGACGCGCTGCTGCGAAGCTGCCTGTCGCCATCGACCGCTACTGGCCGATGACCGTCATGCCAGCTCAGGCAGGACCGGGCCCCAAAGCGGACGTTGCTGCGGCCTACGTTCGCATGCCGAATCGCGTCGTAGCCATCATCCTGATTTTTGTCGTGCTGTTCACCGATGGGGTGTGCAGCACACGCATGTCCATGAGGTAGACATCGCCAGCCTGCCCTGCCATCTCTACAACTTCAACGTCGAAGTCGCGCAAGGCCGCTCGAACATCACGCGACTCTCTGATCGCCACTCGAAGACGCTGCAATTCCAACGGCGCCATGCGATGCGAGCGCGCTAGGGCAAGCGTCGCACCGCCCTGTGCCTGAACATCGTCAACAAGATGAAAAGCCTGAACTTCTGTCTCGCGGTTGGTCGGCTGGGAGGATATGTCGACGTGCCAACTCAGTCCGTCTAAAGCCCATGTGCCTTGCCGACCTGGCGATAGCAGGAGTTGCGTTCCTTGCTCAGCGCGAGGCTCGCGCCCTGAAACTGAGCGAGCCGCTGCGAGAACGTCAGATGTGCAAAGAATCTCGTGCAAGTCCACTTTGACGAGCGAACCCAGCTTGGCGATCTGCTGAAAAGGCGTCAGGCCCTGCAGCGCGATACCCCGCTTCTTGCCATCCGGCGAGACACCGAGCCGTGACAGTTCGCCAGCGATCTTCTCTCTCGCTGAACTTAAGCGGGCCTTGGGATGTAGTTTGTGCAGCCGCACTACGCCTTGCCGATGAAAGCACTCAATCTCTGAGGTGTCGAGGGGCATCAAAGTACTCTCTGCTACGTCCGCTTCTGGCCGATGAGAGCCATCGTAGCCGACGCCCGAAACGGGTCGCAGCGATCGACGGATCAAGGGCGCCCTGCCGGCCAATCCGCTTTGCTTTCCAGAGACCAACGGATCAAACCAGGATCAACACTCGCACACACCGGCCCGCCATCTTTGGCCGTGCCGTGGATGCGGCCTGCAATGGCAACGTTCGCATCTCCCGCTGCGGTCTCCACCAAAGACCGGGGGATGCCGGCCAATTTGATCTTCGCCCTGCGCGCCCAGACCGTGTCTTGCTGACCGGCATAGGTGCCCGAGTTCAGATAGAGGAAGCGGTCGGCAGGTGTGCCGTGCGCGAAGGGGCCGCGGAAGTTGAACGACCTGTCCGGCAGTGCAGGCCCGAGACCCAAGGTCAAGGCGAATGACATGAGATCGGGCGCCGATGCGCAGGGCGGCAGCAGGCCATCGCGGCCGTGTTGCACGGCCCACCGGACGCCGGGCGGGGCTTCAGTGATGAGCAGGATGACCTGAACTTGCATGGTGGTTCACCCCTCGAACCGGCCCGTGTCTTCGCGATCGCGCTCATACCGTCTGCTGAGCGGAAACGGTGGCAGCCAGGCTTCGCGGCGCACGGTCCAGAGTTCGTAGGTGGGTTTGAACTGGTCCGGGGCATCGAGGGCGCCCAGGTTGACTTCGATTTCATCGCCGCTGCGGCCATACACCGAGGAGCCGCAGCGCGGGCAGAAGAAGCGGCCTTCGTAGTCGCGTGTCTCACCGTCGATGGTCACGGCGTTTTCCGAGAACACCGCCGAAGCATGAAAGAGCGTGCCGTGGTGTTTGCGGCAGTCGAGGCAATGGCACAGGCCCACCCGGAAGGGCCGGCCCGTCGCTTCGATCCGAACGTTGCCGCACAAGCAACCACCCGTGAATGTGTCCATGTGGTGTCTCTCATGGGTTGGAAACGGCTTCGTTATACCGTCTGCCTGCGTCTTGCTTGGTAACGGATTGATAAGTGCTTGTTTTTGCGCAAACCCGCCCACGCCCGCATGACCGTACGAACATCTGCGACACCCTGCGTGCCCGGTACGCCAATAGCCGAGCTGCGGTCACGGCACGGATCTTCGCTCCGCTCGGCCTGGCGCCCTGTCAGTCCTCGAGCACCCGCACCTTCACACTCTTGCCTTTGATGCGCCCGGCGTTGAGCCGGCTTGCGGCCTGCTGGGCGATGTCGCGGTCCACCGCGACGTAGGTGGACCACTCGTTCACGTTGATCTTGCCCACCTGCTCGCGGGCGTAGCCCAGGTCGGCGGTGAGCGCGCCCAGCACGTCGCCGGGGCGGATCTTTTCCTTGCGCCCGCCCTGGATGTGCAGCGTGACCATGGGGGGCACCAACGGGTCCTTGCTGGCAGGCTGGAGTTCGCTCAGCGGGTGCCATTGGGACTCGCGGCCTTGCAGGTGTTCGATCTTGCCGACGCTGCCCATCTCATCGAGGCTGGCGAGGTTGAGCGCGAGACCGCTTTCACCGGCGCGGCCGGTGCGGCCGATGCGGTGGATGTGCACTTCGGGGTCGGGCGTCACGTCCACGTTGATCACGGCGGCCAGGTTGGCGATGTCCAGCCCGCGCGCGGCCACGTCGGTGGCCACCAGCACCGAGCAGCTGCGGTTGGCGAAGCGCACCAGCACCTGGTCCCGTTCGCGCTGCTCCAGCTCGCCGAACAGCGCCAGCGCGCTGATGCCCTGGGCCTGCAGCACGGCCACGAGGTCGCGGCACTGCGCCTTGGTGTTGCAGAAGGCGAGCGTGCTGGCCGGGCGGAAGTGGAAGAGCAGCTTGCTCACCGCGTCGAGCCGCTCGTTTTCTGTCACCTCGTACCAGCGCTGCTCGATCTGCGCGCCCGCGTGCTGAGCCTCCACCTTCACGGTGAGCGGCTCGCACATGAACTGCGCGCTGAGCTTGGCGATGCCTTCGGGGTAGGTGGCCGAGAACAGCAGGGTCTGGCGCGCCTTGGGGCACTGGCGGGCGACGGTCACGATGTCGTCGAAGAAGCCCATGTCGAGCATGCGGTCGGCTTCGTCCAGCACCAGGGTGTTGAGCGCGTCGAGCTGCAGGCTGCCGCGCTCCAGGTGGTCCATGATGCGGCCGGGCGTGCCGACCACGATGTGCGCGCCGTGCTCCAGCGTGGCAAGCTGCCCGCGCAGCGGCACGCCGCCGCAGAGCGTGACGACCTTGATGTTGTCTTCGGCGCGCGCCAGGCGGCGGATTTCGGTGGTCACCTGGTCGGCCAGCTCGCGCGTGGGGCACAGCACCAGGGTCTGCACCGCGAAGCGGCGCGGGTTGAGATTGGCCAGCAGGGTGAGGGCGAAAGCGGCGGTCTTGCCGCTGCCGGTCTTGGCCTGGGCGATCAGGTCTTTGCCAAGCAGGGCGGGCGGCAGAGCGGCGGCCTGGATCGGCGTCATGGCCGTGTAGCCCAGCTGCTCCAGGTTGGCGAGCATGGCAGGGGAGAGCGGCAGGGCGCTGAAGGCGGTCGAGGGTGCGGAGGTCATCCCCGATTATCGGTGCTCACCCAACTGCAACTCGGTCAGTTCCGCTTCGCTGAACCCGGCCGCCAGCCGCGCCGCGTCATTGAAAGGCGGCTTCAGGCGCGGTGCCGAGTGTTCGCGCGCCAGGCGGCGGTAGTGGCCCAGGGGCTCGATGCCCTGTTGCGCGCACAGCCAGCCGTACCAGCGGTTGCCCACGGCCACATGGCCGATCTCGTCGCGCAGGATCACGTCCAGAATCTCGACCGCTCGCAGCGCTGGTGGCGTGCCCACCTTGCGCAGGCGCGCCTGCATGGGTGGCGTGGCATCCAGGCCCCGGGCCTCCAGGGTGCGCGGCACCAGCGCCATGCGGGCGGTCACGTCGCCCTGGGTCCGCACGCACATCTCCCACAGGCTGCCGTGCGCGGCGAATTCGCCGTAGTGGTGTCCCAGGCTTTGCAGGTGGCTCTGCAGCAGGCTGAAATGGATGGCTTCCTCGTGGGCCACGCGCAGCCAGTCGGTGTAGAAGTCGGGCGGCATGCCGGGGAAGCGCCAGACGGCGTCGAGCGCGAGGTTGATCGCGTTGAACTCGATGTGCGTCACCGCGTGCAGCAGCATGGCCAGGCCCGGCGGCGTGAAGGGCGAGCGCTGGGGCACGTCCACGGGGGGCAGCAGCACGGGCTGCTCAGGGCGGCCGGGCAGGGTGGCACCCGGGGCTGGCGCAAGGTGTTCGGTGGTGTCCAGCACGGTCTGGCCGGCCTGCCAGGCCTCGAACAGCGCATGGGTGGCCGCCACCTTGCGGCCGGGGTCGGTGAGGCACAGGGCGCTCAGGGCCTGCGCGCGCAGGGAGACCGGGGACGGTGGCGACAGGGGCGCGGGGGCTTGCATCCCTACAATTCTAGGTTTCAGGAACGACGGAGACTTCCCCCATGGCGATTTACGAACTCGATGGCGTCGCACCCCGCATGGCCGACTCGGCCTGGGTGGCCGACAGCGCGCAGGTGATGGGCAACGTGGTGCTGGGCGAAAACAGCAGTGTGTGGTTCGGTGCGGTGCTGCGGGGCGACACCGAGACCATCACGCTCGGCGAGGGCAGCAACATCCAGGACGGCAGCGTGATGCACGCCGACGTGGGCTTCCCGCTGACCGTGGGCAAGCACGTGACCGTGGGCCACCAGGTGATGCTGCACGGCTGCACCATCGGCGACGAGTCGCTCATCGGCATTGGGGCGACGGTGCTCAACGGCGCGAAGATCGGCAGAAACTGCCTGGTGGGCGCGGGTTCGCTGGTCACCGAGGGCAAGGAATTCCCCGATGGCAGCATGATCATCGGCAGCCCGGCGAAGGTGGTGCGGACGCTCACGCCGGAGCAGATCGAGGGCCTGCGCCGCAGCGCCGGGCATTACATCGAGAACGCCGCGCGTTACCGCCAGGGCTTGAAAAAGATCGCCTGACCCCGACCTGCTCTCCTTCGATTTTTTTGACCTGACCCTGAAAGCCCCGCGTGTCCGAACTCCACAAATTCGTCTTTGAAGGCCTGCCGGTGCGCGGCATGCTCGTGCGCCTGACCGACGCATGGCAGGAAATCCTGCAGCGCCACCGCGAGGCGGGGGGCTACCCTGCGGCGGTGACCGAGCTGCTGGGCGAGATGACGGCGGCGGCCACGCTGATGCAGGCCAACATCAAGTTCAACGGTGCGCTGATCATGCAGATCATGGGCGATGGCCCGGTGAAGCTGGCCGTGGCCGAAGTGCAACCCGACCTGAGCCTGCGCGCCACCGCCACCGTGGTGGGCGAGGTGGCGGCCGATGCGCCGCTCTCGCACATGGTGAACGTCACCAACCAGGGCCGTTGTGCCATCACGCTCGACCCCAAGGACCGCCTGCCGGGCCAGCAGCCCTACCAGGGCGTGGTGCCGCTGTTCGGCGACCGGCGCGAGAAGCTCGAAAAGCTCAGCGAGGTGATCGAGCACTACATGCTGCAGAGCGAGCAGCTCGACACGCGCCTGGTGCTCGCGGCCGACGACAAGATGGCCGCCGGCCTGCTGATCCAGCGCCTGCCGCTGCAGGGGGTGGACAACCTCGCGGGCCAATCGGGCGCGCGCGACGAGGACCAGATCGGCGTGAACGAAGACTACAACCGCATCGCCATCCTGGCTTCCAGCCTCAAGCGCGAGGAGCTGCTGAGCCTGGACGCCGACACCATCCTGCGCCGCCTGTTCTGGGAAGAGGACGTGCGCCGCTTCGAGCCGCTCACCGGCGAGCAGGGCCCGCGATTTGCCTGCACCTGCTCGCGCGAGCGCGTGGGCAGCATGCTGCGCAGCCTGGGGCGCGACGAGGTGGAGTCCATCCTCGAGGAGCAAGGCCAGGTGGAGGTGGGGTGCGAGTTCTGCGGCGCTCAGTACCGCTTCGATCCGGTGGATGCCGCTCAAGTCTTCCTGCAGCCAGCGCAGCAGGCACCGGCCAGCGACCAGAAGCATTGACCCCCCGCAGCGCTGCGCGCTACCCCCCAGGGTGCAACACCTGCGGCCTGGCGAAGCCAGTTCCGCGGTGTTCTGGACGGGGCTTCCCCTCTAGGCGTTGCGCGACAGCAGCCCGGTGAACAGCCGGTGCTCGCAGTCGGGGTCGCTGCAGTTGTCGCACGACCAGGGCCGCAGGCCGTTGGCCAGCGCCGGGTCGTCCTGCACCAGTGGCCTGCCCAGCGCCGTGCCCACGGCGCGCAGGGCCTGTTGCAGGCGCGCGTTGCCTTGCCCGTACACCGTCTGGAAGGCGATGCCCGCGCCCTGCAGCTCGCGGCGCAGCAGTTCGTCGGTGGCGTCGCGCACGGCCGGGCTGTCGCGGAACAGGCCGTCGGGCGTCCAGGGCAGGTCCAGGCCCATGAGCAGGGTGAGCTCGCAGGACCGTTGCGCGGCAAGCGAAGGCGCGAGCAGGGCGGTGTCCTGGAAGTACAGCGCGCTGTAGGCCGCGACCATCAGGGCTGTGGTGTCGGCGATCACGATGTCCACGCCGGGTGTCTGCCTGGCGCGCTGGATGAGCCGCGTCTGCTCGTCGGCAATGGCGGCCTGCTCATCGGCGTGCGGGGCCCGGCCCCGGGCCTCGCACCAGGCACGCAGATGCTCGGGCACACAGATGGCGTGCAGGCCGTGGTTTTCAGTGAGGTGCCGCTGGAGCGCCGTGGCCAGCGTGGACTTGCCGCTGGATTCGCCGCCGAGCAGCGCGACGCAGACCGCCATCGATCAGCGCTTGTTCTGCGCGATCTGGACGAAGATCTCGTTGGGCTTGACCATGCCCAGTTCCTGGCGGGCGAGTTCCTCGACCATGTCCAGGCCCTCCTGCAGGTCGCGCACCTCGCTCTGCAGCTGGTCGTTGCGCGACTGGGCTTCGCGGTTCATCTGCTCCTGCGCGGCCAGCTGCTGCTTCATGCTCGCGACCTGGGTCACGCTGCCGCGCCCGAACCAGAGCTGCGCGTGCACGATGAAGAGCAGCGCGATCAGCAGGGCGGGGATGAAGCGGCGGGCCATGACGGGTGATTGTTACCGAAGTGGCCGGCCGCCGCGCAGGGTCGCCACGCTTACTTGAGGTTGTAGAAGGCGTCGCGGCCGGGGTACACGGCCACATCACCCAGGTCTTCCTCGATGCGCAGCAGCTGGTTGTACTTGGCCATGCGGTCCGAGCGCGAGAGCGAACCGGTCTTGATCTGGCCGGCGTTGGTGCCCACGGCGATGTCGGAGATGGTGCTGTCTTCGGTTTCGCCCGAGCGGTGGCTGATCACGGCGGTGTAGCCGGCGCGCTTGGCCATTTCGATGGCGGCGAAGGTTTCGGTCAGCGTGCCGATCTGGTTGATCTTGATCAGGATCGAGTTGCCGATGCTCTTCTCGATGCCTTCCTTGAGGATCTTGGTGTTGGTGACGAACAGGTCGTCGCCCACCAGCTGCACCTTCTTGCCCAGGCGCTCGGTCAGCACCTTCCAGCCGTCCCAGTCGCCTTCGGCCATGCCGTCCTCGATGGAGACGATGGGGTACTTGTCGCACCAGGTGGCCAGCATGTCGGTCCACTGCTCGGCGGTGAGGGCAATGCCGCCTTCGCCTTCGAGCACGTATTTGCCGTCCTTGTAGAACTCACTGGCCGCGCAGTCCAGGCCCAGGGCGATCTGGTCCCCGGCGGTGTAGCCGGCCTTGTCGATCGCCTGCAGGATCAGCTGCAGCGCGGCTTCGTGGTTCTCGACCGACGGGGCAAAGCCGCCTTCATCGCCAACGGCGGTGCTGATGTGCTTGTCGTGCAGGATGGCCTTGAGGGCATGGAACACCTCGGCGCCCCAGCGCAGGGCTTCGCGGAAGCTCGGTGCGCCCACGGGAATGATCATCAGTTCCTGCAGGTCGAGCGAGTTGTTGGCGTGCGCGCCACCGTTGATGATGTTCATCATGGGCACGGGCATCTGCACCGCGCTCATGCCGCCGAAGTAGCGGTACAGGGGCAGGCCGGCTTCTTCGGCGGCGGCACGGGCCACGGCCATCGAGACGGCCAGCATGGCGTTGGCGCCCAGGCGGCCCTTGTTGTCGGTGCCGTCGAGGTCGATCAGGGTCTTGTCCAGGAAGGCCTGTTCGGAGGCGTCCAGGCCGAGCACGGCTTCGCTGATCTCGGTGTTGATGTTCTCCACCGCCTTGAGCACGCCCTTGCCGAGGTAGCGGCTCTTGTCACCGTCGCGCAGCTCGATGGCTTCGCGGCTGCCGGTGGAGGCGCCCGAGGGCACGGCCGCGCGGCCCATCACGCCGCTTTCCAGCAGCACGTCGCATTCGACGGTGGGGTTGCCGCGGCTGTCCAGCACTTCACGGCCAACGATGTCAACGATTGCACTCATGGATTCACTACCTTTGGGTCAGAGACAGAAAAGAAGAAAGGGGAGATCAGGTGTTGAAACGGTCTTCGAGGAAACCGTTCTTCTTGGTCACGGTGTCGAGCGCGAGCAGGGTTTCCAGCAGCGCCTTCATGTGCTTGAGCGGCACGGCGTTGGGCCCGTCGCTCAGGGCCTTGGCCGGGTCGGGGTGGGTTTCCATGAACAGGCCGGCCACGCCCACGGCGACCGCCGCGCGCGCCAGCACCGGCACCATCTCGCGCTGGCCGCCGCTGCTGGTGCCCTGCCCGCCGGGCAGCTGCACGCTGTGCGTGGCGTCGAACACCACCGGCGCACCGGTCTCGCGCATGATGGCCAGGCCGCGCATGTCGGAGACAAGGTTGTTGTAGCCGAAGCTGGCACCGCGCTCGCAGGCCATGAAGCTGTCTTCGTCCAGGCCGGCTTCCTTCGCGGCCGCGCGCGCCTTGTCGATCACGTTCTTCATGTCGTGCGGCGCGAGGAACTGGCCCTTCTTGATGTTCACCGGCTTGCCGCTCTGCGCGACGGCGCGGATGAAATCGGTCTGGCGGCACAGGAAGGCGGGGGTCTGCAACACATCGCAGACCTTGGCCGCATCGGCGATGTCGTCCTCGCTGTGCACGTCGGTGAGCACCGGCACGCCGAGCTCGCGCTTGACCTTGGCCAGGATCTCCAGGCCCTTGTCGCGGCCCGGGCCGCGGTAGCTGGTGCCGCTGCTGCGGTTGGCCTTGTCGAAGCTGCTCTTGAAGATGAAGGGCACGCCCAGGCTGCCCGTGATCTCCTTGAGCTGGCCCGCCACGTCCATCTGCAACTGCTCGGACTCGATCACGCAGGGCCCGGCGATCAGGAAGAAGGGCCGGTCCAGGCCGATGTCGAAGTCGCAGAGTTTCATGGGGTGCCTCTCGGTGGGGGTGCTCAGGCCGCGACCGGGGTCTTGGTGCTTGTCTGTCCCTGGTGGACCAGTGCCGCTTTCACATAGGCGTTGAACAGCGGGTGGCCGTCCCACGGGGTGGACTTGAACTCAGGGTGGAACTGCACGCCCACGTACCAGGGGTGCACCTTCTGCGGCAGCTCGATCATTTCGGTGAGCTGCTCGCGCTGGGTCAGCGCCGCGATCACCAGGCCGGCCGCGCGCAACTGGTCCAGGTAGTTCACGTTCGCTTCGTAGCGGTGGCGGTGGCGCTCGGTGACCACCGGGCCGTAGATCTGGTGGGCCAGGGTGTCGGGGGCCACGTCGGAGCTTTGCGAGCCCAGGCGCATGGTGCCGCCCAGGTCGGAGCTGGCGCTGCGCTGCTGGATGCTGCCGTCGGCGTCCTTCCACTCGGTGATCAGGGCGATCACGGGGTGCGGCGTGTCGGGCTCGAACTCGGTGCTGTTGGCGTTCTTGAGGCCGGCGACGTGGCGCGCGTACTCGATGGTGGCGACCTGCATGCCCAGGCAGATGCCGAGGTAGGGCACCTTCTGCTCGCGCGCATAGCGGGCCGCGCAGATCTTGCCTTCGATGCCGCGCTTGCCGAAGCCGCCGGGCACCAGGATGGCGTCGAACGCGCCCAGCGTCTTGGCGACGTTGGCCGGCGAGATGGTTTCCGAATCGATGTAGTCGATCTGCACCTTGGCATGGTTCTTCATGCCGGCGTGGCGCAGCGCTTCGTTGAGCGACTTGTAGCTGTCCGACAGGTCGACGTACTTGCCGACCATGGCGATCTTCACGATGTGCTTCGGGTGCTCGACTTCGTACACCAGGTCGTCCCAGCGCTGGAGCTTGGCCGGGGGCGTGTTGATGCGCAGCTTGTCGCAGATCAGGCCGTCCAGGCCCTGCTCGTGCAGCATGCGCGGCACCTTGTAGATGGTGTCCACGTCCCACATGGAGATCACGCCCCATTCGGGCACGTTGGAGAACAGCGAGATCTTGGCGCGCTCGTCGTCGGGAATGCGGCGGTCGGCGCGGCACAGCAGCGCGTCGGCCTGGATGCCGATGGCGCGCAGCTCCTTGGCGGTGTGCTGCGTGGGCTTGGTCTTGAGCTCGCCGGCGGCGGCGATCCAGGGCACGTAGCTCAGGTGCACGAAGGCCGAGTTGTTCGGGCCCAGGCGCAGGCTCATCTGGCGCACGGCCTCCAGGAAGGGCAGGGACTCGATGTCGCCCACGGTGCCGCCGATCTCGACGATGGCCACGTCCACCGCGTCGGGCGTGCCGATGCCCGCGCCGCGCTGGATGAACTCCTGGATTTCGTTGGTGACGTGCGGGATCACCTGCACCGTCTTGCCGAGGTAGTCGCCCCGGCGTTCCTTCTCCAGCACCGACTGGTAGATCTTGCCGGTGGTGAAGTTGTTGGTCTTCTTCATGCGCGTTTCGATGAAACGCTCATAGTGGCCCAGGTCCAGGTCGGTCTCGGCGCCGTCGTCGGTGACGAAAACCTCACCGTGCTGGAAGGGGGACATGGTGCCCGGATCCACGTTGATGTACGGGTCGAGCTTGATGAGGGTGACTTTGAGGCCGCGGGACTCGAGGAGAGCGGCCAGTGATGCGGAGGCAATGCCCTTGCCCAGGGAGGACACCACACCGCCGGTGACGAACACAAATTTGGTCATGTCTCGGGCGAGCCAGTTGCTCGCAGGAGGTGGAAATGGCGATTATAAAGGCCGCCTCTTCCCGGGCTGTCCCTGGGGTCTGTCGGGGCGGACCCGAACTGCTACATTGCGCCCATGAACGACCTCGCCGGAAAACACATCGTGCTGGGCCTCTCCGGGGGCATCGCCTGTTACAAAGCCGCCGAGCTCTGCCGGGCGCTGGTCAAGGAGGGCGCGACGGTGCAGGTCGTCATGACCGAGGCAGCCGAACAGTTCACCACCGCGGTGACCATGCAGGCGCTGTCGGGCCGGCCGGTGTTCACCTCGCAGTGGGACGCGCGCCCGGGCAACAACATGGCCCACATCAACCTCAGCCGCGAGGCCGACGCCATCATGGTGGCGCCGGCCAGCGCCGACTTCATGGCCAGGCTGGTGCATGGCCGGGCCGACGACCTGCTCAGCCTGATGTGCCTGGCGCGGCCGATCGATCGGGTGCCGCTGATCCTGGCGCCGGCCATGAACCGCGAGATGTGGGCCCACCCGGCGACCCAGCGCAACGTCAAGCAGCTGCGCGCCGACGGCGCCACCGTGCTGGACGTGGGCGCGGGCGAGCAGGCCTGTGGCGAAACCGGTGACGGCCGCATGCTCGAGCCCGACGAACTGCTCTACGACCTCACCCGCTTCTTCCAGCCCAAGCCGCTGGCCGGCCAGCATGTGCTGGTGAGCGCCGGCCCGACATTCGAAGCCATCGACCCGGTGCGGGGCCTGACCAACCTCTCCAGCGGCAAGATGGGGTTCGCCATCGCGCGCGCCGCCCACGAGGCGGGCGCCCAGGTCACGCTGGTGGCCGGCCCGGTGGGGCTGCCCACGCCGCGCGGCGTGGGGCGGGTGAACGTGAAATCGGCGCTGAACATGCAGAAAAGCCTGGACCTGCTGGTGCCGAGCGCCACGGTCTTCGTGTCCGCGGCGGCGGTGGCCGACTGGCGCCCCGCGACATCGGCGGAACACAAGATCAAGAAGGACGGCTCGGGCGAGGTGCCCACGCTGTCGTTCGTCGAGAACCCGGACATCCTGGTCGCCATCGCGGCCTCGCCACGTGCGAAGAGCGGCGAACTCTATTGCGTGGGTTTCGCCGCCGAAAGCCACGACCTGGAGGAACACGCCCAGGCCAAGCGCAAGCGCAAGGGTGTGCCGCTGCTGGTGGGCAACATCGGCCCGGCCACCTTCGGCCAGGACGACAACGCGCTGCTGCTGGTCGACGAGCGCGGCATGAAAGAGTTGCCCCGCGCGCCCAAGCTGGTGCTGGCGCGCCAACTGGTGGCCGAGATCGCGCGCCGCCTGTCGACCTAGGCTGGCTGGCCATGCGATCGATGGGTGCGCCGGTAGGCGATGCGTTGCTGGCGGGCTTGCTGAGCCGCTTCTCGGTGGGCGCCAGGCACCTGGAAGGGCCCGCCCCGTCCCTGGACGCGCTGCACCGCATGGCCGAGGCCGCTCTGCGCGCGCCGGATCACGCCGGTCTGGTGCCGTTCCGCTTCGCGGCGGTGCGGGGCGAGGCGCGCGAGCGCCTGGCCGACCTGTTCGAGCAGGCCGCTGTTCTGGCCGGGAAAAACCCGGCAGAGGCGTCGCTGGACCGGGGCCGTGCGCTGAACGCCCCGCTGCTGGTGGCGGTGATCGCGCGCATCGACCCCGGCCACCCGGTGGCCACGCTGCACGAACAGTGGATGACCGTGGGCGGCGCGCTCACCAACTTCCTGAACGCCGCGCACGCGCTGGGCTACGGCGGCAAGATGCTCTCGGGTGCCAAGGTGCGCGCCGCACCGGTGGTGGCCGCGTTCTGCGAGCCCGGGGAACAGCTGGTGGGCTGGGTGGTGCTGGGCACGCCGAGCAAGCCGGGTTCGCCCAAATTCAGCAAGCCCGATCCGGTGGCTGTCTTGCGGGACTGGTCGTCTGTCTGATCAGTCCCACCAGGGCAAGAGGCGCTTCATCGCTGCGACCTCGCCGCAATGGTCGGTCGCATAACCGGGCAGGGCGTTCAGCCGCTCCTGCCAGGCCCCGCTGCGCAGGCTTTTCAGCAGGCGCTGCATGGCGGGCTGCTCCAGTGCGCTCTTGAGGCACACCAGCAGGTACCGCTCCTCGGTCAGGGGCACGAAGTCCAGGCCCCGGGATCGCGCCGCGTACTCGGTGCCCAGGCCCACGTCCGCGCTGCCGCTGGCCACGGCCTGCGCCACGGCGGCATGCGAGCTTTCCACGTTGTGGTAGCCCACGACGTCCATGGGCAACAACATGGCCTGCGCCAGCAGCTCGTCGAGCAGCAGGCGCGTGCCGGTGCCGATGGCGCGGTTCACGAAGCGCGCCTGCAGGCGCGAGACGTCGCCGACGTCGTGCAGGCGCAGCGGGTTGTCCGGCGCCACCATCAGGCCCTGCGAGCGGCGCGCGAAACCGATGATCTTGTGCAGTCCGGGCTTGAGCAGCGGCCGGTAGGCGCGCGCACTCAGGCTGCCCGCGGCGGCGAAGGGCTGGGTGTGGAAACCCGCCAGCTCGCAGCGCCCTTCGTTGAGCGCGCGGATCGCGTCCACGCTGCCGCAGAAGCGGATGTCCAGGTGCAGGGGCGGCGCGGCGTTGCCCGCGTGCTGCTGCAGTTCGGTGAGCGCGTGGTCGTGGCTGGCGTAGAGCGTGAGCACATCGGCCGCACTGGCGTGCTGGCCTTCGTCGAAGGCCATGGCGAAGGCGCGCTCCAGCTCGGCGCGCAGGCTCTCCATCTGGGGCCCCAGGCGCGCCTGGGCCAGCCGCTCGGCCATCAGCAGCCGCTCGCCGAAGGGCGTGAGGCGCGCGGCCTGCCCCCGCTCCCAGAAGATCAGCGCCTGCCCCAGGCCGGCTTCCCAGTCCTTCAACTGGCCCCACACGTGGCGGTACGACAGGCCCAGCTCGCGCGCGGCACCCGAGATCGAGCCGCTGCTGCGCACGGCGTGCAGCACGTCCATCATGGGATTGCGCAGCTGCACGGGATGGGACGAGCGCTCCGGCGTCGGTGACGTCAGTGTGTAGGAGAGCTCGATTTTTCGCATGGACGTCGAGTTTGCACCAAACCACCGGCAGCTCCGGCGAGCGGGTGTCCTATGCATTGAATTTCATACCGCGTCATTACGTACTCTCGATTCAGGAGCACACCCGTAAGCTCGGCCGAACATATGAACACATTTTCAGACAGCCTGGCCACGGCGCTGCGGCTGATTCTTTCGGGCGACCCGGGCCTGTGGGCGGTGGTGATGCGCTCCCTGGCGGTCAGCGCCACGGCCTGCCTGCTGGCCTGCGGCCTGGGCCTGGTGCTGGGCGCCTGGCTCGCGGCCGCGCGCTTCCCTGGCCGGGGCGCGGTGCTCACCGTGCTCAACACCTTCCTCGCCATCCCCTCGGTGGTGGTGGGGCTGGTGATCTACCTGCTGCTCTCGCGCTCGGGGCCGCTGGGCTTCCTGGGCTGGCTGTTCAGCTTCCAGGCCATGGTGCTGGCGCAGACGGTGCTGGTGCTGCCGCTGGTGACCGCGCTCACGCGCCAGGTGGTGGAAGACGCCGACCGCAGCCATGGCGAGCAGCTCGCCTCGCTGGGCGCCGGCGCCGCCTTGCGCAGCCTGCTGCTGGCCTGGGACGAGCGCTACGCGCTGCTCACCGTGCTGCTGACCGCCTTCGGCCGTGCCGTGTCGGAAGTGGGCGCGGTGATGATCGTGGGCGGCAACATCGAAGGTTTCACGCGCGTCATGACCACGGCCATTGCGCTGGAGACCAGCAAGGGCGACCTGCCGCTGGCGCTGGGCCTGGGCGTGGTGCTGCTGCTCGTGGTGCTCCTGCTCAACGCCCTGGTGTCGCTGCTGAGCCGCTGGCGCGAGCGCGCCGACGGTGCGGCCAGCGCACCGGCGCCTCTGGTGGCGGCATGAGCGGGCTGCCCATGACCGCGCAACGCGCCGTGGTCCCCGCCCCCTGTTTCGAGTTGCGCGGCGTGCAGGTGCACCTGGGCCCGGCCGCGCGCCTGCAGGCATTGACGGACGTGTTCCTGCGCATTGAAGAGGGCGAGCGCGTGGCGCTGGTCGGGGCCAACGGCAGCGGCAAGAGCACGCTGCTGCGCACCCTGCACGGGTTGCAGCGCCCCAGCGCGGGCGAGCTGCACACGCCCGCGCACCAGCGCGTGGCCATGCTGTTCCAGCGGCCGCACATGCTGCGCATGAGCGCGCGGCGCAACATCCAGCTCGGCCTGTGGCTGCAGGGCGTGCCCGCGCGCCAGACGCGCGCGCTGGCCCTGCAGGCGCTGGAGCGCGTGGAGATGGGCCACCTGGCCGAGCGCAGCGGGCGCGCGCTCTCCGGCGGCCAGCAGCAGCGGCTGGCGCTGGCGCGGGCCTGGGCGCTGCGCCCGGCCGTGTGGCTGCTCGACGAGCCCACCGCCAGCCTGGACCCGCACGCCAAGCGCGAGGTGGAAGCGCTGATCGCCGAGTTCACCGCCGCCGGCCGGCGCGATGTGGCCGGCCAACCCACGGGCAAACCCACCACGCTGGTCTTCAGCAGCCACAACCTCGGCCAGGTCAAGCGCCTGGCCAGCCGAGTCGTGTACCTCGAAAAAGGCCGCCTGCTGGCCGACCTGCCCGTGAACGATTTTTTCAACCACGATCTCCTGCGGTCCCTGTGCCCGCAGGCCCATTTGTTTGTCCAAGGAGAAAGCCTGTGAACACCACCTTCCGCCACCTCACCCTCACCGCCGTGCTGGGCACCGCAGGCCTGCTGGCCAGCGCCGGTGCGCTCGCCCAGAGCATCGTGGTGGCCTCGACCACCTCCACCGAGCAGTCGGGCCTGTTCTCCTTCCTGCTGCCGGAGTTCAAGAAGGCCAGCGGCATCGACGTGAAGGTGGTCGCGCTCGGCACCGGGCAGGCGATCGACATGGCGCGCCGGGGCGATGCCGACGTGCTGTTCGTGCACGACAAGGTGGCCGAAGAGAAGTTCGTCGCCGACGGCTTCTCGGCCGGGCGCCAGGAGGTCATGTACAACGACTTCGTGCTGATCGGCCCCAAGGCCGATCCCGCCAAGACCAAGGGCGACGACATCGTGGCCGCGCTCAAGAAGATCGCCAGCTCCAACACCGAATTCATCTCGCGCGGCGACAAGAGCGGCACGCACGCGGCCGAGCTGCGCTTCTGGAAGATGGCCGACAGCGAGGCCAACAAGGGCACGGGCTACAAGGAATGCGGTTGCGGCATGGGCCCGGCGCTCAACATCGGCGCCAGCAGCGGGGGCTATGTGCTGTCCGACCGCGGCACCTGGCTCAACTTCAAGAACCGCGCCGACCTCGCGGTGCTGGTGGAGGGCGACAAGCGCCTGTTCAACCAGTACGGCGTGATGCTGGTGAGCGCGGCCAAGCACCCGCAGGTGAAAACGGCTGAAGGCCAGAAGTTCGTGGACTGGGTCACCGGCCCGGCCGGTCAGGCGGCGATCGCCAGCTACAAGATCGGTGGCGAGCAGCTCTTTTTCCCGAACGCGGCGAAGTGAAGCGCGATGCACCGCGCCAGCCTGACGGCCGTTGCCCTGGCCATGCTGATCGGCTGTGCCGCTCCTGAGGTGGCGCCGATGAAAGAACCCCTTCAGGTCTACGCCGCCGGCAGCCTGCGCGAGGTGCTCACCGAGATCGCGCGCGATCACGAGGCGCGCACCGGTCAGAAAATCGCGCTGACGTTCGGTGCCTCGGGCTTGCTGCGCGAGCGCATCGAGAAGGGCGAGGGCGCGATGGTGTTCGCCTCGGCCGACACGCAGCACCCGCAGCGCCTCGCCGCTGCGGGCGGCTGGGCGCCGCACACCGTGTTCGTTCGCAACAGCCTGTGTGCGCTGACGCAGGCGAACGTGAACGCCACGCCGCAGACCTTGCTGACCACCCTGCTCAACCCGGCGGTGAAGCTGGGCACGTCCACGCCCAAGGCCGATCCGTCGGGCGACTATGCGTGGGCGTTGTTCCGCAAGGCCGACCAGGTGCGCGCTGGCGCCTACGCGGCGCTCGATGCCAAGGCCCTCAAGCTCACCGGTGGCCCGGATTCGCCCAAGCCACCGGCCGGCCAGGGCACGTACGCCTGGGTGATGGACCAGGGCCAGGCCGATGTGTTCCTGACGTACTGCACCAACGCCGTGGCGTCGCAGAAGGAAGTCCCGCGCCTGAAGGTGGTGCAAGTGCCGGTGGAATTGCAGGTGGGGGCGTCGTATGGCCTCACGGTGCGGCAAGGGGCTCCCGCGCAGGCCGAGGCCTTCGCCCAAGCCCTGCTGGCGCCGCCCGCGCAAGCCACGTTCGCGCGTTACGGCTTTGGAAAGCCCTGACCAAGCCGCCCCGCGCCGGCGCGATCTGCTGATCGCCGCCGGCCTGGGCGCCTGCCTGCCGGCGTGGGCACAAGGCACGCGCAGCGTGGTCGACGGCGCCAACCGGCGCGTCAACGTGCCGGCTCGGGTGCAGCGCATCTTCCCGGCTGGTCCGCCGGCGGCCATCTGGCTCTACACGCTGGCACCCGATGCGCTCATCGGCTGGCCGCGCGCCAACCGCGGCCCAGAGCTCGAATTCCTGTTGCCCGGCATCGGCAACCGGCCCGAGGTGGGGCGGCTCACCGGGCGCGGCAACACCACCAACCTGGAGCAATTGCTGGCCAGCAAGCCCGACCTGATCGTGGACGCCGGCTCCACGCGCAAGACCTTCGTCGAACTCGCCGACCGCGTGCAGGCGCAGACCGGCATTCCGTATGCGCTGCTCGACGGCCGGCTGGAGGCCACGGCGCAGGGCTACACCCTGCTGGGCGAACTCACTGGCCGCACCGACCGCGCAGCGCGGCTGGCCCGCTACACCGCCGACACGCTGCGCACGGTGCGCGAACGCGTGGCGCGCGCGACCGCACAACCCCGCGTGTACTTCGCGCGCGGCCCCGAGGGGCTGGAGACCGGCCTGGGTGGATCCATCAACGTCGAGATGTTCGAGGCCATGGGCATTCGCCACGTGGCCGCCGGCCTGCAAGGGGGCCTGGCCACGGTGTCGATCGAACAGGTGCTGGCCTGGGACCCGGAGGTGATCGTCACCATCGACCAGACGTTCGCGCAGACCGTGCACAACAACCCGCTGTGGCGCGGCGTGAGCGCGGTGAAGAACGCTCGCGTGCACCTCTCGCCCAAGCTGCCGTTCGGCTGGATCGACTTCCCGCCCAGCGTGAACCGCCTGCCGGGCCTGTGGTGGCTGGGCAGCAAGGTGTTTCCCGCGCTGTTCCCCGAGGACCTGGGCGCGATCGCGCGCGATTTCTACCAGCTCTTCTACCAGGTCGATCTCACGCCCGCGCAGGTGCAGCGCGTGCTGGCAGGACGAGAGCAGTGAAACACCCCCGCCGCGCTTCGCGCGACCCCCTCGAGGGGGCGACACCAGCCGTCCGGCAAAGCCGGCCCGGCGGTGTCTCTTGGGCTGTGCTCGTGCTCGTTGCCGGCCTGTTGCTCGCGCTCACGCAGGGCCGCATCGACATACCCTTGTCCGACCTCGCGCAGCTCGTGGCGTCGCTGCTGCAGGGCGACCCCGCGCCCAACGAGCAGGTGCAGACCATCGTGCTGCAGGTGCGCGGGCCGCGCGCACTCGCCGCCCTCGCGGTGGGCGCGGCGCTGGCGGTGGCCGGCGCTGCCTTCCAGGGGCTGTTCCGCAACCCGCTGGTCTCGCCCGACATCCTCGGCGCCTCGGCCGGCGCGGCGCTGGGCGCGGTGCTGGGCATCTTCTTCTCGTTCGGCGTGTTCGGCATCCAGATGGCCGCGTTCGCGGGCGGCCTGCTCGCGGTGGCCCTGGTGTATGGCGTGGGCGCCACCGTGCGGCACGGCGACCCGGTGCTGGTGCTGCTGCTCGCGGGCATCGTCATCGGCTCGCTGCTGGGCGCGGGCATCGGCCTGGTCAAGGTGCTGGCCGACCCCTACAACCAGCTGCCCGCCATGACCTTCTGGCTGCTAGGCAGCCTGGCCGGCGCGCACGCCGACGACCTGCCTTCGCTGATCGGGCCGGTGGCGCTGGGCACGGTGGTGCTGTTGCTGCTGCGCTGGCGCATGGACGTGATGTCGCTGCCCGAGGACGAAGCGCGCTCGCTGGGTGCGCGCACCACCGGCCTGCGCCTTCTGATCGTCGCCGCCGCCACGCTGGTCACGGCCGCGAGTGTGGCGGCCGCCGGCATCGTGGGCTGGGTCGGGCTGGTCGTGCCGCACCTCGCGCGCTTTCTCGTCGGGCCCTCGTTCGTGCGCCTGCTGCCCACCTCGGCCGTGCTCGGCGGCGGCCTGCTGCTGCTCATCGACACGCTGGCGCGCACCCTGGCGCCGGTGGAGATCCCGCTGGGCATCCTCACCGCGCTGATCGGCTCGCCGTTCTTCATCGTGCTGCTGCGCCGCGCTTCGCGAGGATGGACATGACGGTGCCTCTGCTGCACGCCGACGGCCTGAGCGCGGGCTACCCCGGCCGCGTGGTGGGCTCGGGCCTCTCGCTTTCGCTGAAGGGCGGCGAGGTGCTCGCGCTGCTCGGCCCCAACGGCTGCGGCAAGACCACGCTGCTCAAGACCGTGCTCGGGCTGCTGCCCGCGCTGGCGGGTTCGGTGCGCCTGCAGGGCCGCGCGCTTGCGGCCTGGCCATTGGCCGAGCGCGCATGCGTGGTGGCCTATGTGCCCCAGGGCCAGGCCAGCACCTTCGGTTTCACCGCGCTCGAGATGGTGCTGATGGGCCGCACCTCGCACCTGGGTCTGATCGCGCGGTCTGGCGCGAAAGACCGCGCCATCGCGTTGCAGGCGCTGGAGCGCCTGGGCATCGCACACCTGGCCGCGCGCTCGGTGCACGAGGTCAGCGGCGGCGAACGCCAGCTGGTGCTGATCGCCCGCGCGCTGGCGCAGCAGCCGCAGGCCGTGCTGCTCGACGAACCCACCGCCAGCCTGGACTTCGGCAACCAGGGCCTGGTGATGCGCGCCATCCGCGGCCTGGCGCGCGAAGGCCTGGCGGTGCTGTTCACCACGCACGACCCCAACCAGGCCTTGCGCTGCGCCGACCGCGCGCTGCTGATGCGCGAAGGCCAGGTGCTGGGCGAAGGCGCGGTGGGGCAGGTGATCGAGGCCGAGGGCCTGCGCGCGCTCTACCGCGCGGGTGTGCACCAGGTGGACGACGCGGGTGGCGGTCTGCCGGTGTTCCTGCCGGCGTTCGAGCCCGATCAGGCCACGAAGCGGTAGCCGATGCCGGTCTCGGTGATCAGGTGGCGCGGCATCGAAGGCTGTGCCTCGATCTTCTTGCGCAGGTTGGCCATGTGCACGCGCACGTAGTGCGAGTCCTCCAGGTGGCCGGGGCCCCACACGGCCTTGAGCAGCTGCGCGTGCGTGATCACGCGGTCGGGCTGCGAGGCCAGGTGTGTGAGCAGCTTGTATTCGATGGGGGTGAGGTGCAGCGCCTCGCCCGCGCGCTCCACCACGCGGCGCACGAGGTCGATGCGCACCTCGCCGAACACGATCTGCGGCGCGCCGCCCGGCGTCTGCTGCTGGTGGCGGCGCAGCTGGGCGCGCACGCGCGCGCCGAGTTCGCCCGCGCCGAAGGGCTTGACAAGGTAGTCGTCCGCGCCCGCGTCGAGTGCGGCGATCTTGCTGGCTTCGGCGCTGCGCGCCGAGAGCACGATCACCGGCATGGCCGACCACTGGCGCAGCTCGCGGATGAGGTCCACGCCATCGCCATCGGGCAGGCCCAGGTCCAGCACCACCAGATCGGGCCGGCGCGTGCCGGCCTCGATCAGGCCGCGCTGGTAGTTCTCGGCCTCGTGCACGGTGTGGCCCTCGGCCTCCAGCGCCAGGCGCACGAAGCGGCGGATGTGGGCCTCGTCTTCGACGATCAGGATCTGGCTGCCGGCGGTGCTCATGGCGGGGGCGCGTCCTCGGTCTGCGTGCCCAGGTCGGCGGGCGGTGTGCCCCGGGGCAGGGTGATGACGAAGCGGGCGCCCGACACGGCACCGCCCGACTCGCGGTTGTGGCCCTCGATGGTGCCACCATGCGCCTGCACGATGGCGCGGCAGATCGCCAGCCCCAGGCCGACGCCGGGCAGGGCGCTCTCGCGCTGGCCGCGTTCGAACTTCTCGAACACGCGCGCCTCGTGTCCCTTGGGCAGGCCGGGGCCGTGGTCGTCGACCAGGATCACCACGCTGTCGCTGCGCTCGCGCGCGGTGACCTGGATGGCGCTGCCCGCCGGCGTGTATTTGGTGGCGTTCTCCAGCAGATTCACCAGCACGCGTTCGATCAGCACCGTGTCCAGGTGCAGCAGGGGCAGGCCGTCAGGCAGGTCCACGCGGATGTCGCGCCCGGCCAGCAGGGGCCCGCAGGCGGCGAGGGCGCTGCCCACCACCTCTTCCAGCGGTTGCCAGGCGCGGTTGAGCTGCACCGCGCCGGCCTGCAGGCGGGCCATGTCGAGCAGGTTGTTGACCAGGGCGTTCATGCGCTGGGCCGATTGCCGCATGGCGCCCGCCACCTCGCGTTGCGCCTCGCTGAGCGCGGGCGGCGTGAGTTCGAGCGCGTCGGCCAGGCCCACCAGCGAGGCCAGGGGCGTGCGCAGGTCGTGCGAGATCGCCGAGAGCAGCGAGTTGCGCAGCCGCTCGGACTCGATCTGCACCGTGCTGCTCTGCGCCACCTCGATGTAGTGGATGCGCTCGAGCGAGATGGCCAGCAGCGAGGCGCAGGTCTGCAGCAGGCGGCGCTGTTCGATGCCCCAGGGACGCCCGCCGGGCGGCTCGATCACCAGCACGCCGCGCACTCGCATGGGCGCTTTCAGGGGCAGCACCAGGCAGGCGCTGGCGGGCAGGGTGTCGGTGCCGCGCCCGGCTTCCTCGCCGCGCTCGAAGGCCCATTGCGCCACCGCGGTGTCCACTGGCGCGCTGCCGCCATCGAGGGCCTGCAGCCGGTCGTGCTCGTCGGCCACCAGCAGCGCCGACCGCGCACCGAACTCGCCGGTGAGAAAACGCGCGCCGATCTCGGCCACTTGCGCGGCCAGCAGCGCGGCCGAGAGGTCGCGCGACATGTCGTACAGGCTGCGCACGCGGTGCTCGCGCTGCGTGGCGGCCTCGGCCTGCTGCTTGAGGCCGGCCGTGAGCTGGCCCACCACCAGCGCCACCACCAGCATCACGCCGAAGGTGACGAGGTACTCCACATCGCTCACCGCGAAGTCGTGGAAGGGCGGCACGAACAAAAAGTCGAACAGCCCCACGCCCAGGAAGGCGGCGAGCACGGCCGGCCCGCGCCCCAGCGCCAGGGCCACGCCGACCACCACGAGCAGGAACAGCATGACGATGTTGCTGCGCTCCAGCAGGTCGCGCAGCGGCATTGCGAGCAGGGCCATGAGCAGGCAGATGGCGGCGGCCCAGAGGTAGCCGCGCCAGCGGCCCTCGCCGGGTTCGGCGCGCGCGGCAGGCGCGGCGTCGGCGGGCGCCGCCGGCAAGCCGACTTGCACCAGGTCCAGGTCGTCGGCGCGCTCGGCCACCCGCTCGGCCAGGCTGCGCTGCCAGGGCCAGCGGCGCGCGCGGCGGCGGCCGAGCACCAGCCGCGCCAGGTTGTGTTCGCGCGCGTGGCGCACGAGGGCGGTGGCGGTGTCCGTGGAGGACAGCGTGGCGGTGCTCGCGCCCAGCGATTCGGCCAGGCGCAGCGTGCGCTGCGTGGCCTCGGCCATCGGGTGCCCCGGGGTCTCCACGTGCACGGCGTGCCAGGGCACGTCGAGCTGGGCGGCCATGCGCGCCGTGCTGCGCACCACCTTCTCGCCGTGCGCGCCCGGCCCCACGCCGGCCAGCAGGGCCTCGCGGTTGGGCCAGACAGGCTTGTCTGCACCGCCGCGCCGGTAGGCGCGCATCTCGTCGTCCACCCGGTCGGCGGTGCGGCGCAGCGCGAGTTCGCGCAGCGCCAGCAGGTTGCCCTTGCGGAAGAAGTTGGCCGCCGCGCGTTCGGCGCGCTGGTCGTCGCCTTGCGGCAGGTAGACCTTGCCGGCCTTCAGTCGCTCCAGCAGTTCATCGGGCGGCAGGTCGACCACCACCACCTCGTCGGCGCCGTCGAAGAAGCGATCGGGCACGGTCTCCCAGACGCGGATGCCGGTGATGCCGCTGACGATGTCGTTGAGGCTCTCCAGGTGCTGCACGTTCATCGTCGACCACACGTCGATGCCAGCCGCCAGCATTTCCTCGGCATCCTGCCAGCGCTTGAGGTGGCGTGTGCCCGCCACATTGCTGTGGGCCAGTTCGTCGAGCAGCACGAGGGCCTGCCCGGGGTGCTGCTCCCCGAAGGCCAGCGCGGCATCGAGATCGAACTCGTGCAACTGGTGGCCCCGGTAGGCCACGGCCTGGAGCGGCAGGCGCGGCAGGCCGCGCGCAAGCGCCTCGGTCTCGGGCCTTCCGTGCGTTTCCACCACGCCGATGGTGACCGGCGTGCCCTGGAGCAGGGCCGCGCGCGCGGCCGAGAGCATGGCGTAGGTCTTGCCCACGCCGGCCGAGGCGCCGAAGAAGATCTTCAGGCTGCCCCGGCGCGCGCGGGCTTCTTCCTGCTGCACCCGCGCAAGCAGGGCATCCGGGTCGGGGCGGGAGGAGTCGGGCATGGGGTGGCGGGGCCGGCGCGTCAGGAAGGGTCGCGCGGGTGGCTGCCATTGTCGCCCGAGCGGCGCTTGCGCTGCCGGGGGCGCTGCGCCCCGCGCGCCACCAGCCACCAGGCCAGCAGCAGGGGCAGCACGATGGCCCCGAACGCCAGCACTGGCTCCAGCCAGCCGCCGTTCATGGCCGCTGCGCGTCGAGCGCGAGGTTGAGGGCCAGCACGTTCACGCGCGGCTCGCCCAGGAAGCCGAACAGGCTGGTCTCGGTGTGCTGCTCCACCAGCGCGTTCACCTGCCCGGGGGCGAGGCCACGAGAGCGCGCCACGCGCGCCACCTGGTAGCGCGCGCCGGCCAGGCTGATGTGCGGGTCCAGGCCGCTGGCGGAGGCGGTGACCAGGTCCACCGGCACCGGCGCCGTGTTGCCCGGGTCGGCCGCGCGCAAGGCGTCGAGGCGGGCCTTCACGGCCTCGGCCAGCGCGGGGTGGTTGGGGCCGAGGTTGGAGCCGCTGGAGGCGCTGGCGTTGTAGGCCATCGGCCCGGTGGCCGAGGGGCGGCCCCAGAAGTGCCCGGCCTGGGCGAAGGGCTGGCCGATGAGCTCGGAGCCCACGGCCTGGCCCTGGCGCTCGATCAGGCTGCCGTTGGCCTGGTGGGGAAACACCGTCTGCGCCACGCCAGTGACGAAGAAGGGGTAGAGCAGACCGGTGACCAGGCTCAGCAGCACGAACAGCACGAGGGCCGGGCGCCACACCGGCTCGGTATCGGTGGGAGATGGGGATGGGGTGGTGGTGGGGTTCATGGCAAATCCTTGGGGGTGTTCAGGCGAAGCCGATGGCCGAGAGCAGCAGGTCGATGGCCTTGATGCCGATGAAGGGCACCACGATGCCGCCCAGGCCGTAGAGGGCCAGGTTGCGGCGCAGCAGCGAGGCCGCGCCGACCGCGCGGTAGCGCACGCCCTTGAGCGCCAGCGGGATGAGCACGACGATGATCAGCGCGTTGAAGATCACCGCCGAGAGAATGGCCGAGTCGGGGCTGGCCAGTTGCATCACGTTGAGCGCCGAGAGCTGCGGGTAGGTGGTGACGAAGGCCGCGGGCACGATGGCGAAGTACTTGGCGATGTCGTTGGCGATGCTGAAGGTGGTGAGCGAGCCGCGCGTCATCAGCATCTGCTTGCCGGTCTCCACGATCTCGATCAGCTTGGTTGGGTTGCTGTCGAGGTCGACCATGTTGCCGGCCTCCTTGGCGGCCTGCGTGCCGGTGTTCATGGCCACGGCCACGTCGGCCTGGGCCAGCGCGGGCGCGTCGTTGGTGCCGTCGCCGGTCATGGCCACCAGCCGGCCCTGCGCCTGGTGTTCCCGGATCAGCCTGAGCTTGGCCTCGGGCGTGGCCTCGGCCAGGAAGTCGTCCACGCCGGCCTCGGCGGCGATCGCCGCGGCGGTCAGGCGGTTGTCGCCGGTGACCATCACGGTCTTGATGCCCATGCGCCGCAGCTCGGCGAAACGCTCCTTGATGCCGCCCTTGACCACGTCCTTGAGCTCGACCACACCGAGCACGCGGTCGCGCTCACTCACCACCAGTGGCGTGCTGCCGCGGCGCGAGACCTCGTCCACCGTGGCCTGCACGTGGGAGGGGAAGGCGCCGCCCAGCGACTCCACATGCCGGCGGATCGCGTCGGCCGCGCCCTTGCGCAGCGTGCGGCCTTTGCCATCAGGGGATTGCAGGTCCACCCCGCTCATGCGCGTCTGCGCGGTGAAGTGCACGAAGCTCGCACCCAGGGCTTCCACCTCGCGCTCGCGCAGCTGGAACTTCTGCTTGGCCAGCACCACGATGCTGCGGCCTTCGGGCGTCTCGTCGGCCAGCGAGGCGAGCTGCGCGGCGTCGGCCAGGGCAGCCTCCTGGACGCCGGGCGCCGGCAGGAAGGTGCTGGCCTGGCGGTTGCCCAGCGTGATGGTGCCGGTCTTGTCCAGCAGCAGCACGTCCACGTCGCCGGCGGCTTCCACCGCGCGGCCCGAGGTGGCGATCACGTTGGCCTGCATCAGCCGGCTCATGCCGGCCACGCCAATGGCGCTGAGCAGGCCGGCGATGGTGGTCGGGATCAGGCACACGAGCAGCGCGACCAGCACCACCAGGCTCACCGGCTGTCCCGCGCCACTGGCTTGCACGCTGAAGGACGAGAAGGGCAGCAGCGTGGCGACCACGCCGAGGAACACGATGGTCAGCGCCACCAGCAGGATGGTCAGCGCGATCTCGTTCGGCGTCTTCTGCCGCTTGGCGTTCTCCACCATCGCGATCATGCGGTCCACGAAGGTCTCGCCGGGGTTGACCGAGACGCGCACCACGACCCAGTCGGACAGCACGCGCGTGCCGCCGGTCACGGCCGAGAAGTCGCCACCCGATTCGCGGATGACCGGAGCTGACTCGCCGGTGATGGCGCTCTCATCCACCGAGGCCACGCCGTCGATCACCTCGCCGTCGGCCGGCACCGTGTCACCGGCCTCGACCAGCACCACGTCGCCCTTGCGCAGGTTGTCGGCTTCCAGTGGCAGCCACTTCATGGCCGTGCGGGGTGTTTGGCGGTCGTAGCTGCCCTCGAGCTTCTTGGACCAGGTCTGGCGCTTGAGTCCGCGCAGCGCGGCGGCCTGTGCTTTGCTGCGGCCTTCGGCCAGTGCTTCGGCGAAATTGGCGAACAGCACGGTGAACCACAGCCAGAGCGCCACCGCGATGGTGAAGCCCTCGGGCCGGGCGAAGGCGAGCGCGGTGGTGAACGCGCTGCCCACGTAGACGACGAACATCACGGGGTTGCGGCGCTGCACGCGGGGGTCGAGCTTGCGCACGGCGTCGAGCAGGGCCGGGCGCACCAGCGCCGGGTCGAACAGGGTCAGGGTTGTGCGGGTCATGGTGATGAGGCTTTCAACGGGCCCACAGCAGCAGGTGGTCGGCCACCGGGCCGAGCGCCAGCGCGGGCACATAGTTCAGGAGGCCGACCAGCAACACGGTGCCGATCAGCAGGGCCACGAACAGCGGGCCGTGGGTGGGCAGGGTGCCGTCGGTGGCGCTGGCGCGCTGCTTGGCGGCGAGCGAGCCGGCCATGGCAAGCACCGGCACGATCACCCCGAAGCGGCCGAACACCATGGCCAGGCCCAGCAGTACGTTGTAGAACGGCGTGTTGGCCGACAGGCCGGCGAAGGCGCTGCCGTTGTTGTTGGCGGCCGAGGTCAGGGCATACAGCACCTCGGTGAAGCCGTGCGCCCCCGGGTCCTGGATGCCCGCGCGCCCGGCGCCGGCCATCACCGCCACCGCCGTGCCCACCAGCACCAGCAGGGGCGTGACCAGGATGGCGATGGACACCATCTTCATCTCGTGCGCCTCGATCTTCTTGCCCAGGTAGGCCGGTGTGCGCCCGATCATCAGGCCGGCGATGAACACCGCCATGATGGCGAACACCAGCATGCCGTAGAGGCCCGCGCCGACGCCGCCGAACACCACCTCACCCAGCTGCATCAGCACCAGCGGCACCATGCCGCCCAGGGGCGTGAAGCTGTCGTGCATGGCGTTCACCGCGCCGCAGCTCGCGGCGGTGGTGACCACCGCGAACAGGCTGGAGGCGTTGATGCCGAAGCGCACTTCCTTGCCCTCCATGTTCCCGCCGGATTGCAGGGCCGTGGTGGCCTGGTCCGCACCGAGCGAGGCCAGAACCGGGTTGCCTTGGTGCTCGAAGGTGGTGGCTGCGACCACGAAGGCCACGAACAGCACCGTCATCGCGGCCAGCACGGCCCAGCTCTGGCGCCCATCGCCCACCATGCGGCCGAACACGAAGCACAGCGCGGCCGGTATCAGGAAGATGGCCAGCATCTGCATGAAGTTGGACAGCGCCGTGGGGTTCTCGTATGGGTGCGCGGAGTTGGCGTTGAAGAAGCCGCCGCCGTTGGTGCCCAGCATCTTGATCGCGAGCTGCGAGGCCACCGGCCCCATGGCCAGCGTCTGCGTCGCGCTGCTGTGCGCCTCGGTGAGCGCCGGCTGGCCTTCGGCGCCGGGGGTCGAGGTTTCCCAGGTGACGGTCTCGACCGTCTTCACCTCGGTGTAGGGCGAGAGGTTCTGGATCACACCCTGGCCCGCGAAGAACACCGCCAGCACCAGCGACAGCGGCAGCAGCACCCACAGCGTGGCGCGCGTCAGGTCCACCCACACGTTGCCGATGGACTGGGCCGAATGGCGCGAGAAGCCGCGAACCAGCGCGACCACCACCACGAGGCCGGTGGCGGCCGACAGGAAGTTCTGCACCGTGAGGCCCACCATCTGGGTGAGGTAGCTCATGGTGGACTCGCCGCCATAGCCCTGCCAGTTGGTGTTGGTCATGAAGCTGATGGCGGTGTTGAAGGCAGAGTCGGGCGTGACCGCGCCGAAGGCCTGCGGGTTGAGCGGCAGCACGCCCTGCAGGCGCTGCAGCGCGTACACCGCGAGCAGGCCCAGGCCGTTGAACACCAGCAGGCCCAGCGCGTAGCGCAGCCAGCCGGATTCACGCTCGGGCCGCACGCCTGCCAGGCGCCACAGCGGTGCCTCCAGGCGCTGGCCGAGCGCGAAGCGGCCGGCCATCACCGCATCGATCGCGCGCGCCAGCGGCCAGGCCAGCGCGAGCAGCAGCGCGAGGAACACCGCCAGTTGCAGCCATGCCATCGCGCTCATGAGAAGTCCTCCGGCCGCAGCAGCACGGCCACCAGGTAGATCAGCAGCCCGCCCGAGAGGGCGGCCGCCAGCAGGGTCCAGCCGCTCATAGGAGTACCTCCGCGCGACGCGCTGCGGTGCGAGCTGGCTTGGGGCGGCCCGGCGCGGCGCTCATGGGCGCCCCCCGCCAGTGGGTTGCAGGCGCTGGCAAACCAGTGCCAGGCCCCAGACGAGCAGGCCGCAGGCAGCGGCCAGGCCGAGGTAGATGAAGTCCATGGGGTTCTCCGTTCAAGACAGTCCACCGATGCTAGGAACGGGGGCGTCAAGACGGGCGCAAGACTGCGCGGGCCGGCATCAAGAAAGCATCAAGACCGGCGGTTGGGCTTGTCGCATTTATGGCCTATGCTGGCGTGGCGCGCCTCCGCACTGGCCAGGCGGGCCTTTTTCAACGGAAACAAGGAGAACACCATGGGATTTTTCAGCAACATCCTCGAGAAGCTCGGCATGTCCAAGGCCGCGGAGGCCCCGGTCATCACACCGCCCACCGTGCCCACGGCGCCTGCTGACGCACCGGCGCCCGCACCGGCTGCCGCGCCCGCCGTCGCATCGATCACCATGGTCGACGTGATGGCCTTGATGGAGAAGAAGGCGGCCGCCAACCCGCAGAAGCTGAACTGGAAGACCTCCATCGTTGACCTGCTCAAGCTGCTGGATATCGACAGCAGCCTCGAGGCGCGCAAGGCGCTCGCCAAGGAGCTGTATTGCCCCGACGAGCTGATGGGCGATTCGGCCAAGATGAACATGTGGCTGCACAAGAACGTGCTGGCCCACATCGCCGCCAATGGCGGCAACGTGCCGAAGGAACTGTTCAGCTGATCGGCTGAACCGGTGCCGCAGAAACGCCCCGCTTGCGGGGCGTTGTCGTTTCAGGCATGAAAAAGCCCCGCCGAAGCGGGGCTGCGGAGCCAGGCCCGGGAGCTTCAGGGCACGATGTTGAGCTGGTACAGCGCGTAGAAGTTGGCGTACTCCCGCCCAGCGACGTCGCGGGCGGAGAGGTGCAGGCCGCTCAGGCGCGAACCCTCGGCGAAGGTCGGGCCGCCGTTGAAGCAGTGGTCGTCCGTCACGCTCTGCGGCGAGCAGGCCACGACGGCCTGGCGCGCCGTCGATCGCACCTCGACCGAATCGGTGAAGTTGGCGTTGCTGCCCGTGCGCGGCGAGCGCCCGAACATCGTGATCTGCGTGGGGGGCAACTGGCCCGTGCCCACACTCCAGCCGTTGCCGCCGCCTTCGGTGGAGATGTCGCCGGGGTCGCCGGCGACGAACACGATCTGTCCCGCGTCCTGGACGCCGGCCGGCTCGGTGCCCGACCGGATTTCGGCGATCAGGGCCGGCGTCAACTGCGCGAGACCTTGCGTGCGCAGCTCGGCGATGGTGAGGGCGCGGGCGCGGTTCTTGTAGTACTGCACCTCGGGCACCGTGGTGTCGTCCTGCGGCGTGGCCGGGTCGTCGACGTTGAGGTAGTACTCGAACCGCCAGCTGCCCTGTGACTTGGCGCTGGCCAGGCTGGCCTCGGTGCGGTCCGGATCGGCCACGAAAAACAGCGTGGGGTCGACGTTGCGCGGATGCGGCCGCGACGTGTTGCCATCCACATACTCGCTGCGCAAGCGGACGAAGCTGGTGCCGGAGACCACCGGCCCGGGCTTGACCAGCCCCAGGAAACTGGAGTTGCCGCTCGGTTGCAGGGTGAGGACCGAACCGGTCGGCGTGGTCACGACGACGCGGTTGAAGAGCGGACCCTGGTTGCCCGGGCGCTGGCGGTTGGCCACGTCCAGCACGTAGCCGGTGCTGAAGTAGTCGTAGGCTTCCTGGTCCAGGCTGATGAAGTTGCGCCGCTGCTGGTAGGCCGCGACGCGGCCGGGGAAGCGGTACTGGTTGCCGATCAGCCGCAGCTTGCCGTCCACCGTGCTGGTGCGCAGCACGAAGCTGTCGTAGGACTCGCTGCCGTCAGGGCCGGTGGTCTTGTAGCCAACGACGATGTCCTTGTCGGCGTTGTCGCGGGTGAATTCGTAGTTGCCCTGGCTGAACACGACGCCGACGGCGTTGGGGTTGAAGAGGCTGGCGAAGGCGCCGCTGCTGCCCACGGTGCCGCCGTTGTTCCTGAAGAGTGCGGGGTCGTTGTTGTGGAACACGTCGAGGCAGGCGGCCGCCAGCACGGTGCTGGGCGCCGTCGCGCGCTGGTTGGCCGGCAGGGCATAGCAGGCGGTCAGCGCTTGAAGGAACTGGGTGATCTTCGCGGAGGTGCCTTCGGCGATGAGCGTGGTCGGATCGATCGCTGGCAAGGGCGCGACGGTCGTCGTGTTGCTGCTGAAGCTCAGGCTGGTGGGTTGCTGGCCGTCGGCCACTTCCTGCTTGACCGAGATCTCGATGTTGGTGGTGGTCGAGCTGGCCGGCAGGAAGGTGATGTTGACCGAATCCAGCAGGCGGTCGTAGCCGGTGCCATCGGTGCTGAAGGTGCCCGTCAGCGGATTGAAGCCGGTCGTGCTGGTGGCCGTGAGCAGCGGGGCCAGGATGGCCTGCACCTCGGTCACGGTGGCGGCCACGGCCTGCGCCGAGATCACGGCATTGCCCGCGGCCAGTTCGCCGGCCAGCTTGCCCGGGTCACCGGAGGGCGACAGGCGCGAGGCGATGAGCGTGGTGATCGGCGTGATGTTGGCGGTGGTCGCGCTGGCCGACGGGATCACGCTGACCAGCGTCTGGACCGCGCCGTTGGCGTCGGTGCGGTTGGCCACCAGCACGAACGGCGCCACGGCCGCCGCGTCCAGCGTGATGCTGTAGCTGCCGTTCGTGCCGACGGGCTGGCTCTGGCCCACGGTGACGCCGCGGCTGTCGACCACGGTGATGACGGCGCCTGTGAAGGCCGCGCCGGTGGCGGCCACGCCGCTGACGGTGAGGCCCACCGGGGCCGTGACGGTGCCGCCGCCACCGGCGCCCGAGTTGACGCCGCTGCTGCCGCCGCAGCCCGCCAGCGCCAGCATCAACAAGCCCGTGAGGGCATACCGTCTGTGGTCGTTTCGCATGCAATCTCCATGTGTTTGTGGGACAGTGGCCCGGGATCCCTGGACCCGGGCATCGGCATTGGAGGTCTGGTGGCGACAAATTGCATCCCATGAACATGGGGTTCGAGGCGTTCCAGGCCTGCGCGGTGTGCCGCTTTGCACGGTCGGCGCCCGCTTTCTGGGTATGCTCGAAGGACCCCGCGCGCAATGTGTCCAACCCGCGGGCCGCTGGAGACCGATCCCGATGTGGCGTGTGCTGATCGTCGAAGACGACCCCGAGATGCGGGGTTTTTTTGAGTCCTGCGTGGCCCGCTCGCCGGCCTTGACGCTGGCCGGTTGCGTGGGCACGGTGGCGCACGCCAAGGACTGCCTGACCCGCCCGGGCGAGGGCGTGGACGTTCTGCTGACCGATCTGGGCCTGCCCGACGGCTCCGGTCTGGAGGTCATTCGGCAGGCGCGCCAGACCCACCCGGCCTGCGAGACCCTGGTCATCTCCATGTTCGGCGACGAGGACAACGTGCTGGCCAGCATCGAGGCCGGCGCGCTGGGTTACATCCACAAGGATGCGGCACCCGAAGACATCGCCCAGACCATCCTGGACATGAAGGCCGGAGGCTCACCGATCTCCCCCATGATCGCCCGCCGCGTGCTGGCCAAGTACACCACCCGCCAGGCCGTCGTCCCGCCGCCCGCCGCCGCGCCGCCCCCGGTCGAGCGCCCGCCCTTGTCGCGCCGTGAGCAGGAGGTGCTCGGCCTGATCGCCCGAGGCTTCTCGTACCAGGAAATCGCCGTGCTGCAAGGCGTGAGCGTGCACACGGTGCAGGCGCACATCAAGAGCCTGTACAGCAAGCTGGCGGTGCACTCCAAGATGGAGGCGGTGTTTGAAGCCACCCGCATGGGCATGTTGCCTCGGCATGACTGAGGGCCTCGGCTGGCGCTGGCTGGTGTGCCTGAGTCTGGCCCTGGGCCTGACGGGATCGCTGCACGCCGACGACCCGGATGTGCCTCGCCCACAGGCCCTGGAATTGCGCGAGGCCCGCGCCACCGTGGTGGTGGACGGTCACCTCGAGCGGCGGCAGCAGACCCTGCCTTACCACTGGGACCGCCACAACCCCGGGCGCGCCGGCCGGGCGACCTTCGACTTCCGCTTCACTTTGCCCGAGGTGCCACAGGACCCCTGGAGCCTCTACCTGCCGCGGCTGGGCAATGCCTACGAGGTCTGGCTCAACGGCATGCTGGTGCAGCACCAGGGGGACATGCTGGAAGCCAACGGGGCGGACTACGGGCAGGTGCCTCGCATGGCGCCGCTGCCGGCCGGCCTGCTGCAGCTGAACAACAGCCTGCAGGTCCGGGTGCGCGCCGACGTCGGCCGCCGGGGCGGACTCTCCACGGTCTGGATCGGGCCGCGGGAGGTGGTCGGCGAAAAGTACGCCGAGGCGCATCGCTGGCGGGTGACCGGCTCGATGGTCGTGGTCGGCTTCAGCCTGCTCGTCGGGCTGATCTCGCTGTCCCTGTGGGTGACCCAGCCCGATCTCTCCAACCCGGTGCGCCAGCGCCGCGACCCCCTGTACCTGTACGCCGGACTGGCCGAGCTGTTCTGGGCGGTGCGGGTCGGGGATGCCCTCATCGAGAACCCGGTGCTGGCCTGGCCCTGGTGGGGCGTTGTGCCGGTCGTGGCGCTCGCGGTGTGGAGCTGGAGCATGGGCCTGTTCTGCATGCATGTGGCGCGCTGGGAGAACCGGCCGGCCGGCCGCCTGATGGCCCACTGGCTGCTGGCACTGATGCTGGCCAGCGGGCCCATGGCGATCTGGGCGCTGGGCTTTGGCCACCCGCTGGCGCTCACGACCTGGTACGCGGCGCTGGGCCTGACCTTTCTGTTGTTCGGTGTCATCTTCATGGGCCAGGCGCTGCGTGGCGCCAGCGTGGCGCACCGGGTGGTGGCGCTGGCGGTGCTGCTGAACGTGGCGGTGGGTTTCCGCGACCTCTACGTGTTCCGCATCAACCCGACCTACGCGGACAGCAGCCTGATGCGGTACTCGTCGGTCGTGTTCGGCCTGGGGCTGCTCTACATCGTCATCGCGCGGTTCCGGCGGGTGTCGGCTCAGGTGCGCGACCTCCTGAACACCCTGGCCGCGCGGGTGAGCGAGAAGGAACGCGAGCTCGCCGAGACCTACCGGCGGGTCGAGCAACTGGCCCGCGAGCAGGAGCGCACCGCCGAGCGGACCCGCATCCTGCGCGACATGCACGACGGCGTGGGAGCCCACATCAGCTCGGCGATCCGGCAGCTCGAGTCGGGCCGGTCCAGCCAGCAGGAACTGCTGCAGACGCTGCGCGACTCGCTGGATCAGCTCAAGCTCTCGATCGACGCGATGAACCTGCCGCCGGGCGACGTGACGGCGCTGCTGGCCAACCTGCGCTACCGCCTGGAGCCTCGCCTGCAGGCCAGCGACATCGCGCTCCGCTGGGCGGTCGAACTGATCGAGCCGCTGCAGCGGCTGGACGCCGGCGCGATGCGCCAGCTGCAGTTCATGGTCTTCGAGGCCTTGTCGAACGTGCTGCAGCATGCGCAGGCCACTGAGCTGTGCATCGAAGCCGTCGCGGCCGAGCGGGGTGTGCGCCTGCGCATCGTGGACAACGGCCGAGGGTTCGACGCCACCGTGGCGTGGCGCAAGGGACTGCTGGCGATGCGGGAACGCGCCCGCGCGATCGGTGCGGTGCTCTCGCTGCAGAGTGCGCCGGGACGCACGGTGGTCGAGATCCAGTTGTCTTGACGGTTCCGGGTGCGGCTCAACCCGCCAGGTTGCGAAAGAAGTAGCGCGCCAGCGCCAGCCAGAAGTCGCCCCCCGCGTGCTGCTGCCACAGCAACGAGATGTCCGCGAACCCCTTGTGGAAGATCATCGCAAGCATGCCCGTGAGGCCCAGGATGCCCACCACCTGCAGGGCGGTCTTGAAGCGGGCGTCGGGGTCCTTGTCGGGCATGTCCTGATTATGGCGGCCCGAGCTGGCGCAGCACCTCGGCCTGAAAGTCCGCGCCCTGTGCCTGCGCCATGAAGGCCGGGATCGAGCCCTCGAAGCGCACCGTGCCCTGGTGCAGCAGCATCAGGCGGTCGGCACCCTGCACTTCCTCGATCAGGTGGGTGGCCCACAGCACGCCCATGCCCCGTGTGCGGCACAGCGTGCGCACGGTGTCGAGCAACTGCTGGCGCGAGGCCGGGTCCAGGCCCACGGTGGCCTCGTCCATCAGCAGCACGCGCGGTTCGTGCAGCAGCGCGCGCACCAGCTCCACCTTGCGCCGCGTGCCGCCCGAGAGGCTGCGCACCACGGCGCGCGCCTGTCCGCCCAGGCCCATGGCATCGAGGTGCGCCGCGATGCGCTCGCGCGCCTGCGCGCGCGGCATGCCGTGCAGGTCGGTGTGGAACAGCAGGTTGGCCATGACCGACAGGTCCAGGTCGAGCGCACCCTGCTGGAACACCACGCCCAGCCCGGCCAGCGCGTGGCTGGGGTGGCGGCGCATGTCGTGGCCCAGCACCTCGATGCGGCCCTGGTCGGGCGTGAACAGACCGGTGAGGAGTTGCAGCAGCGTGGACTTGCCCGCGCCGTTGGGCCCGAGCAGCGCGAGCATCTCGCCGGCCCGCAGCGCCACGTCCACACCTTTCAACGCGGGCTTGCCCGCGTAGGCCTTGTGCAGGCCGCTGGCCTGGAGCAGGGTGGTGGGGGTCATCCTGTCGCTCCCATTGGCCGGGCCAGCAGGTTCATGCGCTGCAGCAGGCGTTTCTCGCGCTCCACCGTGTCGCGCACCGCCTGCCGGTAGTCGCGCGTGTTGAGGTAGTCCAGCGTCTGGTCGTAGCGCGCCAGTTCGCGCAGGTGGCGCTCGCTCTGCATCGCGCGGGCGAAGGCGTCGTGCAGTTTGCGCACCACCGGCTCGGGCGTTCCGCGCGGCGCGGCCAGGCCCCAGGGCGAGGTGTAGACCGATTGCGGGTAACCCAGCTCGCGCAGCGTGGGCGCGTCGGGCCAGCGTGGGCTGCGCTGTGCGCTGAAGATCGCGAGCACGCGCATCCGGCCCTGGTCCACCCAGGGCGCGAAGCCGGTGGAGTTCACGCCTGCCATCAGCTGGCCGCTGGCCACCGCGAGCATCTGGTCGGCCGTGCCCCGGTAAGGCACGTGCACATAGCGGATGCCGCGCTGCAACAGGATCTCTTCCATCGCCAGGTGGGCGGTGGTGCCGATGCCGGTGGAGCCAAGGATGAGTTCGCCCGGGTGCTCGCGCGCCCAGTCGAGCATCTCGGGCAGGCTCTTCCAGGGGCTGGTGCCCGGCACCAGCACACCGAAGGTGGTGCCCGAGACCTGCGCGATGGGGCTGAGATCGGTCAGCGGGTCCCAGGGCACGGGGTTCATGAGCGCGTGCCGGTACACCGTGATGGGCACCTGGCCGATGGTGTGGCCGTCGGGCTCGGCGGCCTTGAGCAGAGGCGCCACCTGCGTGCCCGCCGCGCCGGGCCGGTTGATGACCACGATGGGCTGGCCCAGCAATGGCTCGGCTTCTTCGCACAGGATGCGCAGCGTGAGGTCGGTCGCGCCGCCAGCGGGCCAGGGCACGATGAGCTGCAGGGGCCGGCTGGGCCAGGCCACCGTGCTGGCCAGCGACGAGCCCGCCGAGGCCGCCAGCGCCAGGCCCCAGGCCAGCGCGCGGCGGCGTGTCACAGGGCAGTGTTCCTTGCTGGAACAGTCGGCGGGGCCGTGGGGCAGTCGGGTCATGCGGTGGGGCCTGCGAAGGGGGGTGGTCTCAGGGTTTGTCCGTAGCGATCGGGCCGCCAGCGGGGTGTTTGAGGCATGTCACCGCAATTTCCATTCCGCGTCGGCGCTGGCATCGAATTTGCGGAACAGGTGGTGCGGCGCCACCCCGGCGACCGCTGTGCCATCCAAAAAACCTGATCAGGAGACATCGACATGACCCGCCCGTTTCGTCTGTTCACGCTTGCGGCCCTGCTGGGCTGTGCATCCCTGGCCATGGCCCAGGGCAAGGTGTATGTGTCCAGCGAGAAGGACAACAAGCTCTATGTGTTCGACGCCCAGGGCGAGCGTCTCGCCGCCATCGACGTGTGCAAGCGCCCGCGCCACATGATGTTCAACGCCAGCCGCAGCCAGCTCTACGTGTGCTGCGGCGACAGCAACCAGCTCGGCGTGGTGGACACCGCCAGCGGCAAGATGACCGGCACTGTTCCATTGGGGGACAGTCCCGAGATCTTCGATCTCAGCCCCGACGGCAAGACGGTGTACGTGTCGATCGAGGACGAGAACGTGATGGCCGCCTACGACCTGGCGAGCAAAAAGCCCGTGTTCGAGGTGAAGACCGGCGGCGAGCCCGAGGGCGTGCTGGTCACGCCCGACGGCAGGTTCGCTTATGTCACCTCCGAGGTGGCCAACGTCGTGCATGTCATCGACCTGGGCCAGAAGAAGGTGGTCAAGAACATCCAGGTGGGCAAGCGACCGCGCCGCTTCGTGCTCGCCGCCGGCGGCGCCGAGCTGTGGGTGAGCAACGAGCTCGATGCCACCGTGAGCGTGGTCGACACGAAGGACCACAGCGTCAAGGGCACGGTGAAGTTTGCGGTGAAGGGCATGCGCGAGGCCGACATCACCCCCGTGGGCATGGCGCTGAGCCCCGACGGCAAGACGATGTGGGTGGGCCTGGGCCGCGCCAACCACGTGGCCGAGGTGGACGTGGCCACGCGCGCCGTGGGCCGCCAGGTGCTGGTGGGCAAGCGCGCGTGGGGTCTCACCTTGCACCCGGACGGCAAGACGCTCTACGTGACCAATGGCCTCTCGGACGACATGACCCTGGTCGACACGGCCAGCGCCAAGGCGGTGAAAACCGTGGCGGTGGGCCGCGTGCCGCACAGCGTGATCGTGGCGCCGTGATGGGGAAGGCCACGCTGCTCGCGCTGGCCGCCTTGCTCGGCGCGTCGCTCGCGCAGGCCGCCGCGGTCAAGCTGACGGTGGCCGTGGTGTCGCTGGCCGACGATCCGCGCTACGCGCCGCGACGCCTGGAACGCGCCTACCCCGGCCACCCGCAGGGCCGGGCGGTGCAGGGCGTGCGGCTGGCGCTGGAAGACGCGGCCTTCGAACTCGACGCCGCCGGCATCGAGCTGGTGCTGCGCGAGGTGGTGCTGCCCGATGCGTCGGCGCTGCCCAAGGCCCTGGCCGATCTCAAGGCCGCGAAGGTGCAGCACCTCGTGGCCGACCTGCCGCTGGCCGAGCTGCGCCAACTGGTGCAGGGCGCGCCGGCCGCGCTCGGTGGCGCGATGGTCTTCAACACCGGCCTGGACGACGACAGCCTGCGCGCACAGGACTGCGCCGCGCACCTGCTGCACACCCTGCCCAGCCGCCACATGGCCAGCGACGCGCTGGCGCAGTACCTGGCCGCGCGCAACTGGCGCAAGGTCCTGCTGCTGCAGGGCCCGGCGTCGGGCGACCGTCTCGTGGGCGAGTCCTTCGCCCGCGCGGCCAGGCGCTACGGCCTGAAGATCGTGCAGAGCAAACCCTTCAAGCTCAGCGGTGACCCGCGCGAACGCGACCTGGCCAACACCCGGCTGCTCACCGGCGAGCGCGAGCACGAGGTGGTTGCCGTGATGGACGCCGACGGCGAGTTCGCGCGCACGCTGCCCTACGCCACGCAGTGGCCGCGCCCGGTGGTCGGCGCCAATGGCCTGGTGGCCAGCGCCTGGCACGCGCAGTGGGAGCGCAACGGCGGGCCACAGCTCTCGCGCCGGTTTCAGAAGCTTGCGCAACGCCCCATGCAGTCGCACGACTGGTCGGCCTGGGTGGCAGGCCGCGCGGTGGCGGCGGTGCTGGTGGACGACCCCAGGGCGCCCGTGGCCCAGCAGTTGAAGAAGCTGCGCGGTGGCAGCGTCTTCATCGACGGCTTCAAGGGCCCGCGCCTGTCCTTCCGTGCCTGGGACGGGCAGTTGCGCCAGCCCGTGTTTCTGAGCCACATCGACGGCGTGGTGGGCGTGGCACCGCTGGACGGCGTGCTGCACCCCAAGGACGTGCTGGACACGCTGGGCGTGGACGAAGCGGAGACCGCATGCCGGCAACGCCCCTGAGCCCTCTGGCCGCACCCTCGCTGCCGCTGCACCTGGCGCGCGCGCTGCGCGCCGTGGTCGGTCGCGAGCTGGGGCGCTTCCTGCGCCAGCCCACGCGCCTGGGCTCGGCGCTGGTGCGGCCGCTGCTGTGGTTCGTGGTGTTCTCGGCCGGTTTCCACAACGTGTTCGGCGTGGCCATCATCCCGCCCTACGAGACCTACATCGAATACCAGGTCTACATGGTGCCTGGCCTGCTGGGCATGGTGGCGCTGTTCAACGGCATGCAGAGCTCGCTCTCCATGGTGTACGACCGCGAGATGGGTGTGATGCGCCTGCTGCTCACCGCGCCGCTGGCGCGCGGCTGGCTGCTGGCCTTCAAGCTGCTGGGCAGTACCGTGCTCTCGGTGCTGCAGATGGCGGTGTTCCTGCTGATCGCGCTGGCCTTCGGCGTCGAGCTGGCGTGGGCGAACCTGCCGGGCCTGTTGCTGGCCATGGCCTGCGCCGCCGCGATGCTGGCCGCGCTGGGACTCGTGCTCTCGGTGTACGTGAAGCAGCTGGAGAACTTCGCCGGCACCATGAACTTCGTGATCTTCCCGATGTTCTTCATCAGCCCGGCGCTGTACCCGCTGTGGAAGCTGGAGGAGTCGGGCGCCTACTGGCTGCTGAAGATCGCGGCGTTCAACCCCTTCACCCACGCGGTGGAGGCCATGCGCTTTGCGATGATGGGGAAGTTCAACGCCATGGCCTGGGCCGTGGTGCTGGGGTGCACTGCCGTGTTCTTCGTCCTCGCACTCTGGGGCTACGACCCGCAGCGCGGTTTCATCCGGCAGAAAGGAGGGGGCTGAGCATGCTGCGGCGTCGAACGTTGGTGTGGGGTGGCCTGCTGGGCGCGCCACCGCTGTGGGCCGCGGACGACCCCACCGGGGGCGACCCGCTGGGCTCGATGCAGTGGCCCACGCTGCGCCGGCAGTACCTGCGCGATGCGCCCATGGTGTTTTCCGACGCGGTGCTGGTGCGCGGCCCGGCCTTCGCCGACGACGCGATGAATGTGCCACTGCTGGTGGACGCGCGCGGCCTGTCGCGCACGGGCGGCGGTGTGGCGCGCATCCTGGTGGTGGTGGACCGCAACCCGGTGCGCGAGGTGCTGGCCTTCGAGCCCTTGCGCGCGCTGCCCATGCTCGCGTTCCGCATCCGCATGGAACAGGCCTCGCCGGTGCGCGCCATGGTGCAGACGGCAGACGGCCGCTGGCACGTGGGCGGCACCTGGGTGCAGGCCGCCGGTGGGGGCTGCACGGTGCCCGGCGCCACGCGCGCCGACGGCTCGTGGAGCCGCACGCTCAACCAGGTGCAGGCGCGCTTCTTCCCGAATGTGATCGAAGGCAGCCGCCGCCTGCGCGTGCGCGTGATGCACCCGATGGACACCGGCCTGGTCGCGGGCATCCCCGCGTTCTACATCGAGCAGCTGCAGCTGGTGGACAGCGCGGGCCAGGCCTGGTGGCGCCTGGCCCTGCACGAGCCGGTGTCGGAAAACCCCCTGCTCACCTTCGAGCTGCCGCCGCAGCACGCCGGCGGTTTCCGGCTGACCGGGCGCGACAACAACGGCAACCGCATCGACGCCGAGGTGGCCGCGTGAAGGCCTGGCGCATGGTGCCGTGGATGCTGGCGCTGTGGGCTGCCCCGGCGCACGCACAGCTCGACCACGGCCTGCGGCCGCGCCAGATCGCCGAACACACCTGGGTGATCGAAGGCGCGGTGGCCGACTTCTCGCGCGCCAACGGCTGCAACATCATCAACACCGCCTTCATCGCCACGGGCGAGGGCGTGGTGGTGGTCAACACCGGTCCTTCGCGCGGCTACGGCGAGCAGCAGCGCCGCGCCATCGAGCGGCTCACGCGCGAGCCGGTGCGCCACGTCTTCAACCTCAACCTGCACCCCGACTACTTCTTCGGCAACCAGGCCTGGGCCGACCGCCCCACGCAGGCCCTGGCCGGCAGCATCGCGGGCATGCGCGCAGAGGGAGCGGCCTACGCCGACAACCTCTACCGCCTGTGCGGCGACTGGATGAAGGGCACCGAGCCCACGCCCGCGCGCGAGGCGGTCGAATCGCAGACCCTGCGGCTGGGCACGCACACGCTCGAACTGCGGCGCCTGAGTGGTCACACTGGCGACGACCTGGTGCTGATCGACCGCCGCACCGGGGTGCTGTTCGCCGGCGGCCTGGTGTTCGCCGAGCGCGTGCCCACCACGCCCCACGCCGACCCCGCCGCGTGGCTGGCCAGCCTGGACACGCTGGCGCAATGGCTGGCCGCGGACGAGGTGCGGCAGGTCGTGCCCAGCCACGGCCCGGTGCACAGCGGGCCGGTGGGCGTGCAGCAGACGCGCGACTGGCTGCGCTGGCTCACCACGCTCATGCAGGACAGCGCCGAACAAGGCCTGGACCTCAGCGAGCTGCTGCGCACGCCGGTGCCCGCGCGCTTTGCCGGCTGGGCCGCGCAGCCCGCCGAGCTGCACCGCAGCCTCGCGCAGTGGTACCCGCAGTACGAACAGCGGGCGCTGGATTCGCGCTCGCGCTGAACCCTGTTGCAGGGGTTGATTCGTTTCTGAACAGTGTCACAGCCGCGACCCGCCGCGAGGCCCGGGAGTGGCGCATTTCAGGCCGCAAAACCGCTCAAAAGCGCTGGCATGGATGTTGCCATTTGCTGTCTGTGCAAACCCCGACGGCCGCAGGGCCGGGGTGTTCACGGGCGGCCGGGCATGGTGCTCGGTCGCAGGCATCACACATCCACGAACGAGCAGGAGACACACTGTGAAACGCACCCTATTGAGCCTGATGATTCTGGCCGCCACCGCCCACGTGAGCGCCCAGGGCGTGACCGACGCGATGATCGCCGACGACGCCAAGACCCCCGACAACGTGTTGAGCTGGGGTCTGGGCACCCAGGGCCAGCGCCACTCCACGCTGAGCGGCATCACCGAGCGCAACATCAGCAAGCTCGTGCCAGTGTGGTCCATGTCGTTCGGGGGCGAGAAGCAGCGCGGCCAGCAGTCGCAACCGCTGGTGCACAACGGCAAGATGTTCGTGACCGCGTCCTACTCGCGCATCTACGCGGTCAACACCAAGACCGGCGAAAAGCTGTGGAAGTACGAGCACCGCCTGCCCGAAGGCATCATGCCCTGCTGCGACGTGATCAACCGCGGCGCCGCGCTGTACGACAACCTGGTGATCTTCGGCACGCTCGACGCACAGCTGGTCGCGCTCGACCAGAACACCGGCAAGGTGGTGTGGCGCGAGAAGATCGACGACTACGCCGCCGGCTACAGCTACACCGCCGCGCCCCTGATCGCCGAGGGCCTGCTGATGACGGGCGTCTCGGGCGGTGAGTTCGGCGTGGTCGGCCGCGTGGAAGCGCGCGACCCGCGCACCGGCAAGATGGTGTGGACGCGCCCGGTCGTCGAAGGCCACATGGGCTACAAGGACGGCAAGGAAAACGGCATCACCGGCACCACCAACGCCACCTGGCCGGGCGAGACCTGGAAGACCGGCGGCGCGGCCACCTGGCTGGGCGGCACCTACGACCCCAAGACCGGCCTGGCCTACTTCGGCACCGGCAACCCCGGCCCCTGGAACAGCCACGTGCGCAAGGGCGACAACCTGTACTCGGCCTCCACCGTGGCGATCGATGTGAAGACTGGCAAGATCGTCTGGCACTACCAGAGCACCCCCAACGACGGCTGGGACTACGACGGCGTCAACGAATTCGTCACCTTCGACATGGACGGCAAGCGCATGGGCGCCAAGGCCGACCGCAACGGCTTCTTCTACGTGAACGACGCCGCCACCGGCAAGCTGGTCAACGCCTTCCCGTTCGTGAAGAAAGTGACCTGGGCCACCGGCATCGACCTCAAGACCGGCCGCCCCAACTTCGACGACACCAACCGCCCGGGTGACCCGACCGCCGCCGGCGGCGACGGTGCCAAGGGCAAGGCGGTGTTTTCCGCGCCAGGCTTCCTGGGCGGCAAGAACCAGATGCCCATGGCCTACAGCCCCAGGACCGGCCTGTTCTACGTGCCCACCAACGAATGGGGCATGGAGATCTGGAACGAGCCCATCACCTACAAGAAGGGCGCGGCCTTCCTGGGCGCGGGCTTCACCATCAAGCCGCTGTTCGACGACCACATCGGTTCGCTGCGCGCGATCGACCCCAAGACCGGCAAGGTGGCCTGGGAAGTGAAGAACAGCGCGCCGCTGTGGGGCGGTGTGCTCACCGCCGGCGACCTCGTGTTCTGGGGCACGCCCGAGGGCTACCTGAAAGCCGCCGACGCCAAGACCGGCAAGGTGGTGTGGCAGTTCCAGACCGGCTCCGGCGTGGTCGCGCCCCCCATCACCTGGACCGAGGGCGGCGAGCAGTACGTCAGCGTGGTCTCGGGCTGGGGCGGTGCCGTGCCGCTGTGGGGCGGTGAAGTGGCCAAGAAGGTCAACTTCCTCGAACAGGGCGGCTCCGTCTGGACGTTCAAGCTCATGAAGTGATGTGGTGTTGGGGGTGGCCTGGCGAAGGCCATGCCACCCCTTTTTTCCAGTTCCTTTTTCTCCGGTGCCCGCCATGCGTTACCTCCTGATCCTTCCCACCGTGCTGGCCGGCCTGGCCCAGCACGCCACCGCCGCCGACGTGGCCGCCGTGGAGCTTGCCAAAGCCAGCGGCTGCTACAGCTGCCACGCCAACGCCGACAAGGTGGTCGGCCCGGCCTTCAGTGCCATCGCCGAGAAATACGCGGGCGACAAGGACGCCGCGGCCTCGCTCGCGCAGTCGATCCAGAACGGCTCCAAAGGCAAGTGGGGCCGCGTGCCCATGCCGGGCCATCCCAGCCTGAGCGCCGCCGACCTCAAGACCCTCTCGACCTGGGTGCTCACGGTCAAGCCCTGAGCGCGGCGGCCACGCACCTGTTCATGCCATGAGCGCGCAGACCGATCTGTGCCACCCCCGCACCCTGCTGGGTGCGGCCCTCGCCGTGCTCTCCAGCGTGGGCGACGCGCGGTACCGGGCCCAGGCCGAATTCCGGCTGGCCCGCTACGCCCAGGCGCGCGAGATCTGGGCGACGCTGGCCGACGAGGCGGGCAACGCCGAGGCCCTGTTCATGCTCGGCGTGCTGGCCGAAGAAGGCCTGGGCGAGCCGCGCAACCCGGCCCGGGCCGAGGCGCTGTACCAGCGCGCCGCGCAGGCCGGCCGGGCTACCTGACCCACACCGCCGTCAAGCGCCCGCCAACCAGAAACCCCGGCGGCACCGGCTCCTCGCGCTCGAACTTCACCAGGCCCTTGCCTTGGCAGTACCACTCGCGGCTGGTGAGCGGCACGTCGGTGAAGCCGTTCACCGGGTCGGTGAAGAGGTTGAGCTTCGCGCGGCCCACGACCCGCAGGCAGGGCTTGTGCGTGCCGGTGGGGGTGGTCACCTCGTCGTCCACCGCCTCGATGCGCCAGCCCATCAGCGCCTTGTGCGTGTAGCGCAGCTCGCGCGGGTGCTCGTTGCGGCGCAGGATCAGGTAGGGCACGGTGGGCGTGGTCCATTCGGTGCCCACTGCGTACGGTGCCTTCAGCACCCACATCGGCTCCTTGTCGGGCGTGGGTTCGCGGTCGATGTCGGTGCGGGTGGCGAAGCGCTGCACGCCCTGCTCGTTGCTGCGCAGGTAGTAGCTCACGCCGGCGGAATGGTGGCGCGGCATCACGCGCTGGCCGTCGAGGGTCTGCGAGCCCTGCACGGTCAGCGTCCATTCCTCGGGCGGCGGCGACTCGTCGCTTTCCACCGCCACGGCGTAGACCATGCGCTCGCCTTCGACCAGCGGGAACCAGGCGTCGACAGGTGCGGGCCGGCAGCCGGGCAGCGCCAGGCAGGCCAGCGGCAGCGCGAACAGGGACGGTTTCATTTTTCCGGTAACTGCGCGCGCGGCAGGTCGCTCAGCTTGATCTGCAGCCGGTCGTTGCCGGCCGGGCGCAGCCAGGCGAAGCCGCCGGTGCCCGGTACCGGCTCGGTGCTGCCCATCTGCGTGTTGCCGTCGCGCGCCTTGCGCAGGCCGTCGCCCAGGATGCGGTGCAGGTCCTTCTCATAGGGCAGGCGGTGCACGCGCGGCATCGCCAGCGGCTGGTTGTCCTTCATGGGGTTGACCCAGATGTAGATCGCGCCGGCGTGGCCCCGGCCCGGGCTGGGTTCGTCGAACACCGCCGAGAGCAGCACGAAGCGCGGGGGCAGGGCGTCGTCGCTCGGCCAGCCCGCGATGCCCTGCAACGTGGCGTGGCTCAGCGCGTAGAAGCCGCTGACCAGCAGCACCGCGCCCAGCTTCACGCCCCAGTGCCAGCGCGTGGCCAGCAGCAGGCACAGCAACAGGAAGGCCAGCAGCGCGTACACCAGCACCAGCCACAGCAGTTGGGACGAGATGGAGGGGATCATGGGAAGCGGGGGGTCAGAGGCCGGTGCGCTGCACGATGGCCAGCGGCCGGGTGTTGAGGTCGGTCACGGTGCCGGCCTCGTCGAGGGTGAAGCGCACCAGCGTGCGCTCGTCGCCCTTGCGCGGGATCTGCTGCGTGCCGGTGTAGACGATCTCGGCCTGCGGGTTCACCTTCACCACCGCCACCGACACGTCCACCGGCTGCTGGTCGCGCGAGTCGTAGTAGTGCGCGTTCACCACGTACTCGCCCGGCACCAGGCCGCGCAGCGTGACGATCTCCTGCCGCACCGGGCTGCGGATCTCGCGGCCGTTGACGATCACGCTGTTGTTCTTCGCGCCCCGGTCGTCGCGGTCCAGGTGCAGCATGCCGGCGTCGCGCTGGCGGAACCACAGCGTCTTGCCGCCCGGTTCGTTGACCCAGGCGTCCACGTCGTTGGGGTTGTTGTCGGGCCAGGAGATGGTGACGATGAACTCGGCCTTGGCCGGGATGTCGCCGCTCTTGCGCGCCTTGGGGTTGAAGGCGAGCAGCGCGATGACGAAACAGAAGACGAACGCGATCAGCATGTTGAACAACATGTCGTAGAACGGGTCGGTCTCGGTGTCACGGACCGCTCGGCCGATCGCCATCGCGGGCCTCCGGGGTCGGCGTGGTGGCCAGCGTGTCGGCGATGAGCGCGTCGGCGAAACGGTCCAGCCGCATGAGCTGCAGTCCCAGCAGGATGTTGCCGGCGAGGCCCGTCACCGTGGTCAGCAGCGCGATGCCCAGGCCGCCGGTGAGGTTCCTGAGCAGTTGGGTGGACTGGCTGGCATCGAAGCTCTGCACCTCGCCGAGCTGCAGCGCGAGGATGGAAAAGCCGATCACCTTGCCGAGCAGACCGAGCTTGAGCTGGATGCCGTTGAGCCACCAGGCCATCTCGTGCGGGCCGTGCGCGCGCTCGCCCAGCACCTGCAGCCAGACCGAGGGGTCGGCGCCGGGCCGGGCACAGCCGGCGCGGTATTCGGCGCTCCAGGTGTCCAGCGGGTCTTCGCGCGCGGCGTCCTGCCGCAGGCGCTGTTCGCCCAGCACCCAGGCGCGGCGGCCGGCCCAGAGCGAGCCGCCGATGAACAGCAGCACGATGGCCACGGTGAGGCCCGTGGGGTCGGCGTGCACCAGCCGGTGCCAGGCGCCGGCCTGCCACAGCAGCAGGGCGCCGAAACCCAGCAGGCCCATGAAGGCGAGCCACAGCAGGAAGAGACCGTGCGGCGCGTGCTCCAGCGCGAATGGGCCGCGCCGCAGCACCGGCAGGTGGCTGACCACCGCCGCGCCCAGCATGCGGTGGTGGCCGGTGGCGGTGTTCATGCCGGCACCTCGGGGTGCAGGCCGCGCGACTCGGTGTCGCTGCGGAACATGATGGGGATGTGGCGTTGCGTGGGCGCCTGCTTCACGAGTTGCACCACCTTGTCGTGGTGCGGGGACTTGCTGCACACCGGGTCGGCCTGCGCCGCGTCGCCCGTGATCTGGAAGGCCTGGCAGCGGCAGCCACCGAAGTCCTTGTGGCGTTCGTCGCAGTCGCGGCAGGGTGGCTTCATCCAGCCGTCGCCCCGGTAGGCGTTGAAGGCCTGGCTGGTTCGCCAGATGTCGGCCAGCGGCGTGTGCGCCACATTGGGCAGGGCCAGGCCAGGCAGGTTGCGCGCGTTGTGGCAGGGCATGGCCAGGCCGTCGGGCGCGACCGAGAGGAACACCGAACCCCAGCCGTTCATGCAGGCCTTGGGGCGCTGCTCGAAGTAGTCGGGCACCACGAACAGCAGCCGGCAGCGCGAGCCGATCTGCTCGCGGTAGCGGTTCACCACCGCTTCGGCTTCCACCAGTTGCTCGTGCGTGGGCATGAGGTGGTCGCGGTTGACCCAGGCCCAGCCGTAGTACTGCGTGTTGGCGAGTTCGAGGTACTCCGCGCCCAGGTCCAGCGCCATCTCGATGATCTGGCCCACATGCGGCAGGTTGTGCCGGTGCAGCACGCAGTTCATCACCATCGGCCAGTCGTGCGACTTGATGATGCGCGCGACCTTCTGCTTGAGCTCGAAGGTGCGCGTGTGGCTCAGGAAGTCGTTGAGTTCGCGCGTGCTGTCCTGGAACGAGAGCTGCACGTGGTCAAGGCCGGCGGCCTTCAGGCGCGTGGCGCGCGCATCGGTCAGGCCCACGCCCGAGGTGATGAGGTTGGTGTAGTAGCCGAGCGCGTGCGCCTCCTGAACCAGCTCTTCCAGGTCGTCGCGCAGCAGCGGCTCACCGCCCGAGAAACCGAGTTGCGCCGCGCCCAGCGCGCGCGCCTGGCGCATCACGTCCACCCACTGCGCGGTGCCCAGCTCCTGCGGGATGCGCGCGTGCTGCGTGGGGTTGTAGCAGAACACGCAGTGCAGCGGGCAGCGGTAGGTGAGCTCGGCCAGCAGCCACAGGGGCGGGCCGGGCGGTTCAATCGATCCAGCCACGGCGGCCTCCTTCCTCGATCAGGTCCTTCACCTGGCGGCCAATGCCCTGGATGGAAAACGTGGTCTCCAGATCCTCCACGATGGCGGCCAACGTGCGCTCGCCATCGCAGCGTTTCAGGATCTCGGCCGCGCTCTCGTTGAGCTGCACCATGCCCTCGGGGTAGAGCAGCACCCAGCGCTCCTGCGCGGGCTCGTACTGCAGGCGGAAGCGCCGCGAGAGCTTGGGATGGTTCGACAAGGTGTTCATTGGCAGGCCTTCTCGATGGCATCGAGCATGTTCCAAAGGACGTCCAGCTTGAACTGCAGGATGTCCAGCGCGCGATGCTGGGTCTCGCGGGTGTCGAAGTGCTGCAGCGTCACGCGCAGGCCGTGTTCCACGTCGCGCCCGGCCAGCGGGATGCGGTTGCGGAAGTAGGCCAGCCCCTCGGCCTCGATCCAGGGGTAGTGCGTGGGCCAACTGGCCAGGCGGTCCTTGTGGATCTGGGGCGCGAACATCTCGGTGAGCGAGGAGCACACCGCTTCCTGCCAGGGCGCCCTGGCGGCGAAGTTCACGTAGGCATCGCAGGCGAAGCGCACGGCGGGCACCACGCCCTGCAGCGACCACAGGTCCTCGCGCGCAAGGCCCACGGCTTCGCCCAGCCGCGTCCAGGCCTCGATGCCGCCGGCGGCGGAGCCCGCGTGATCGCCGTGGCCGTCGTGGTCGAGGATGCGCTCGATCCACAGCCGGCGGTGCGCGCGGTCGGGCATGTTGGCGAGGATGGCCGCGTCCTTGCGCGGGATGCAGATCTGGTAGTAGAAGCGGTTGGCCACCCAGCAGCGCAGTTCGTCGGGCGTGCAGCCGCCGCTGTTCATGCGCACGTTGAACGGGTGGTGGATGTGGTACGAGCGGCCCTTCTCGCGCAGCTGGGCCTCGAATTCGGTGCGCGTCCAGGCCGGCAGGCCGGTGCGGGGGGGCGAGGTGGTGGCGATGTCCATGGCGTGCCCGCGCTCAGAAGCGGATGTCCATGCCGTCGCGCGCCACCTCGATGCGCCGGCGGGTGAGCTCGTCGCGCTCGGGCGAGTCCTCGATCAGGATGGGGTTGGTGTTGTTGACGTGGATCAGCAGCTTGCGCGTGGTCACGGGCAGGCGCGCCAGGTGTTCGATCATGCCGCCGGGCCCGCTCTGTGGCAGGTGGCCCATGTCGGCCGCGGCCTTGGGCGACAGGCCCAGCCGCTGCATCTCGTCGCCGCTCCAGAAGGTGCCGTCCACCAGCACCACGGCGCAGGTGGCCATGAGCGCCAGCAGCTCGGGCGTGACCTCGCCCAGGCCGGGCGCGTAGAACACGCGCGCGCCGCTCTGCGGGTTGCGCAACACCAGGCCGATGTTGTCGCCCGGGCGCGGGTTGCCGCGGAACGGCGAGTACGGTGGCGGTTTGGACGCGAGCGGAACGGCCTGCAGCTCGATGCCCTCCAGCCCGGGCGCGGTGAACATGCGGCCGTCGGTGGGCACCGGGTGGGGCGCCACGCCACAGTAGTGCGAGAGCAGGCGGGTGATGGGAAAGCCGCTGTCCAGCTCGGACAGCACCTCGGGCGTGGCCAGCAGCGGCAGCGCGGCAGCGCGCTCGCGCAGCATCAGCAGGCCGGTGACGTGGTCGATCTGCGCGTCCATCAGCAGCACGGCGGCGATGCCGCTGTCGCGCACCGCGCGCGCGGGCTGCAGTTCCGGCGTGTCGCGGATCTGGCTGAGGATGTCGGGCGAGGCGTTGACCAGCAGCCAGTCCACCTCGTTGGCGCTCACCGCGATCGACGATTGCGTGCGCGCGTGGGCCATGACCTTTCTGCGGCGCAGGCCGTCGCAGTTGGGGCAATTGCAGTTCCATTGCGGGAAACCGCCGCCGGCGGAAGAGCCCAGAACCCGGATGCGCATGGTCGATGGTGGAAGGTGAGGGGTCAAAAAAAGCGCACGCGCTGTTCACACGTGCGCTGGCGGATCGATCGATCAGCGGTTGGCGATGTACATCGTGATCTCGAAGCCGAAACGCAGGTCGGTGAAGGCCGGGGTGGTCCATTGCATGGTCGTTCTCCAGAAAGGGTTGGCATGAAACATGTCTGCAAGCCGGATGGCACCATCGCCACACCGGCCGCGACCCTGAACAGCAATATCGATGCCATGCAAAAGCCCTCGAACGCCACTCCCTGGCCAGCACCCAGGCGCCTGCCCGTCGGCGGCCTGCACCGCATGGCCTGGCGCGAGCTCGGCGCGGCGCACGGCGACCCCTGGCTGTTGCTGCACGGCGGGCCGGGCGGCGCCTGCCAGCCCGGCATGCTGCGGCCCTTCGACCTGCGCCGCCAGCGCGTGATCGCCCCCGACCAGCGCGGTGCCGGCGCCTCGGGGGGGGGGGGGGG